>WFPT01000197.1 GCA_015487365.1 Aquificaceae bacterium | reverse complement strand
GGTATTTAAAGAGTAAGGGTAGCTTCTATCCGGAGGTCTATTACCTTTACCTTTTTACGATAGTGGGTATGATGTTTTTGGTTTCCAGCTATAACCTCCTCATGATTTACGTTTCCTTGGAGCTCGTTTCCGTAGGCTTTTACGTTTTAACCGCCCTTTTAAGGGGTAGCTTCCTTTCAAAGGAGGGAGCCTTTAAGTATTTAATCTTGGGGGGGGTTGCCATAGCCTTGGCAAGTTATGGAGCCTTCTTTATGTATCTTTATTCGGGCTCTTTGGATTTGAGGGAGGTTTTAACCTACAAAAGTGAAAATAAACTCCTTTTAAACTTAGGTTTGACCTTCTTCCTAATAGGTATGGCCATAAAGATTGGAGCGGTTCCCTTCCACTTCTGGCTACCGGATGCCTATCAAGGAGCACCTACACCCATTACCAGCTTTATGGCCAGCGTAGGTAAGCTTTCCTTCTTCATTCCCCTTTTGAGGGTAGTCCCTTACCTACAAAGGTATGAGGACTTTTGGGTGGTTTTGGTTGGCTTTATAGCGGTCCTTACCATGCTCTTTGGAAATTTGGTGGCCCTGGTCCAGAAGGACTTAAAGAGGCTTTTGGCATACTCTTCCATTGCCCACTCAGGTTATATGTTGGCGGGTCTTACGAGTGTTTCTTTTATTGGAATTAAGGCGGTGGGATACTTTTTAATAGCTTACGCCCTGATGTCCTCCGGCTCCTTCTTGATAGTGGCTTACCTGGAAGAGGATGAAAGGTTTAAGAACAAGGTGGAGCAAATATCGGGCCTTAGGTTCAGCAACCCCACCTTAGCTTTAAGCTTTTCCCTCTTTATGTTCTCCCTCTTGGGGGTTCCCATAACCGTAGGCTTTTTTGCAAAGTTTTTGGTCTTTACCTCCTTGGCCAACAAGAACCTATACCTTATAGCCCTCCTTATGGCCCTTGCAACCGCCATATCTACGGGTTATTACCTGAGGTTAGTGGTTTTAGCCTTTATGAGGGAGGGTAAGGAAAGCCTTAAGCTACCAAAGCTTGACCCCTTGGGCTTTTTATCCTTACTCCTCTTAACTTTGTCCCTCTTCTTCTTTGCCCTCTTTCCGGGGACCGTTTATGACCTCATAAGATGGTAGAGCCCTTTGGAAGAGTCCTTGAAGAGATAAAGAGGGTCTTCAAGGGGAAGGACGAGGTGGTGGTAAAGGCCTTGGCCTGTTTCCTTTCGGGGGGGCACCTCCTTTTAGAAGATATACCGGGGGTTGGGAAGACTACCTTCGCCTTGGCCCTTTCCAGGGTCTTAAATTTAAGCTTTTCAAGGGTCCAATTCACCTCCGACCTGCTACCCTCCGATATAATTGGGGTAAAGGTCTATGACCAAAGGATTAGGGACTTTGTCTTCAAGAGGGGACCCATCTTTACCAACTTACTCCTTGCGGATGAAATAAACAGAGCTACCCCTAAGACCCAGTCCGCCCTCTTGGAAGCCATGGCGGAAAGGCAGGTTAGCGTTGAGGGGGAGACCTACCCCTTGCCCGAGCCCTTCTTTGTGATAGCTACCCAAAATCCGGTAGAGGAATACGGAACCTTCCCCCTACCTGAATCCCAGCTGGACAGGTTTTCCATGAGGCTTTCGGTGGGTTATCCTCCCGAGGAGGTGGAGGTAAAGATGTTGATGGGTAAAAATCCTATGGAGCTAATAGGCTCTTTAAAGCCGGTCCTCAGTAAGGAAGCCTTAAAGGGTATTATGAAAAGGGTAAAGGAAACTTACGTTTCCGAGGAAGTTGCAAGGTTCTGCCACCGTATAGTGAAGGGGACGAGGGAAAGGCCGGAGGTGATTTTGGGGGCTTCAACGAGGGGGGCCATACACCTTATATCCTGCGCCAAGGCCTTGGCCTATTTAAAGGGTAGAGACTTTGTAGTCCCAGAGGATGTTATAGAGCTGAGCCCCCAAGTCCTGGGACACAGGATAATTTGTAGGGAGGGGGTCTCCCAAAGTGAGGTAATATCCCAAATCTTGGAGGAGGTGGGTTATCCGTGAAAGTCTTAGTTTTTGGAGACGTGGTAGGAAGGCCTGGGAGGAGGGCCCTTAAAGAGTTTTTACCCAAGGTAAGGGAGGAGCTTTCACCGGACCTAATCCTCTGTAATGGGGAAAATTCCGCGGGTGGCTTTGGTATAACCCTTAAAGTTTATGAGGAGTTAAAGGGTATGGGAATAGACGTTATAACCTCTGGAAACCATATCTGGGACAAGAGGGAAGTTTTTAACTTCATAGAAAGTAAAAGGCACTTGCTAAGGCCCTTAAACTACCCAGAGGGTGTTCCCGGCAGGGGCTTCATCATCTTAGAGAGGAAGGGTATTAGGGTTTGTATCTTAAATCTGATGGGAAGGGTCTTTATGTCCCCCCACCTTGAAAACCCCTTTACAACCTTTGACAAGTTTTACCAAGAGTATAAAAGGGAATTTGACCTCCTGATTGTGGATTTCCACGGTGAAGCAACCTCCGAGAAGTTGGCCTTTGCCCTCTATTGTGATGGAAGGACAAACCTAATCTATGGGAGCCACACCCACATTCCCACCGCGGACGAAACTATCCTACCCAAGGGAACCGCCTACGTAACCGACGTGGGGATGGTTGGACCCTTTCCTTCGGTTATAGGTATGAGGGAAAGGGAGCCCGTTGAAATTTTTTTAAGGGGTATACCTAAGCGTTTTGAGGTGGCAAAGGGTAAAGTTATGATAAACGCTCTCTTTGTGGAGTTTGAAGGGGGGAAGGTAAAGGAAATTAAAAGGATTAAGGAGTTTTGGTGAGCCTACTGATTTTCTTTACCACCTTGGTAGCTTGGTTCTTTCAGTCCCTTACTGGTTTTGGTGCGGGAATCTTTATAGTGGGTTTCCTATCCCTCTTTATAAACCCAAAGGTTGTGGTAATAAACTCAGCCTTTGTAAATCTTTTGGGAACCCTTCTTAGTGCATACCTTTATTCAAAAAAGGGAAAACCTGACCTAAGGGAGTTGCTCTTTCTGGGTTTTGGCTCCGCCGTGGGAATAG
This sequence comes from Aquificaceae bacterium, assembly GCA_015487365.1. GTDB lineage: Bacteria > Aquificota > Aquificia > Aquificales > Aquificaceae > S012-77. The sequence continues at coordinate 1,077 of WFPT01000197.1, read as the reverse complement.
CCTTGGGCAGTAAGGCCCTTACCTTAACGGATGAGGAAACTTTAAGGAAACTTATAGGAGTTTTCATAACAGTTTTGGGCCTTTACGATTACTTGGTCCAGAGGGGCTCTTTAAACTTTATGGCTCTAAGGAAAGGTCCCCCCTTTGGCCTTGGTATGGGTTTTATCGGAGGCTTCTTTGCGGGACTAATAGGTATAGGGGGTCCCCCACCCGTCGTTTATTTGAACCAGGTCATTAAAGATGTAAACAGTTTTAAAGCTACCCTCTCCTTGCTCTTTACCCTGAACATAATTTTTAGGATAGCTTCCTACAAGCTCATGGGGGGAGAAAAGTTCTTTGACCTTAACTTTGTAGCCCCCTCCCTCCTTTCCATTCCCTTGGGTATAGTCCTTGGCTTTTACCTGTCCCAACGTATAAGGCCCCAAAGGATAAAGAGGTTTGTCTCTATCAGCATAGTAATTTTGGGACTTTCCTTGCTTTAAAATATTGTTGGTGTTTTAGGTTGTGCAGGTAGGGGAGGAGGAGGACCCACCACCGTTTCAGGGGTGTGGGAAGGACAGGTTAAGTTTAAAAGCTCTAACACCTCTTCCATCGTCTTTCTTTGCCTGGAGCTAAGTCAAAACGGTAGCTCCGTAAAGGGCTCAGCCTACCTTAACCTAAATAAGGTCTACGACATAACCGGTAACTTTTCCAACAACAGGGCAAACCTGAGCTTTACCAGTAACTCCTCCAAATTCAGCGCCAACTTCAGTCTAACCAACAACAACCTCCTGGCTTCCTACAACCGAGGCTACTACCTATACGCCAGCTTCACTAAGTCTCCAAAGGCTTCCTGTATTGATAAAAATCAAGTCAAAACCTTACAGGATATAGTGGGAACTTACCTTGCTGTAACCAACTCCTCCCAAATGGCACTTACGATAAGTCTCTTCTCCCTCAGTGTAAATAAGGTGAATGTTAATGTAAATGGGAAGGCTAAGGGCTTTAATATGGTTGGATTAAAGTATCCGGGTGGTTATACCTTCGTAGGTGTTTCCTACAACTCCTCCGGTAACGTTTCCGAGGTAATAATCTTTG
>WFPT01000196.1 GCA_015487365.1 Aquificaceae bacterium | reverse complement strand
AAAAAGTAGAGGAGGGCCAGGAGGGTGCAGGCCTCAAAGTAGGTGAGGCTAAACCTTTCTATTAAAGGCGTTAAGTCCTTAACGTAGTTTCTAAAAGTTTCTTCCCCTATGGGCTCTGAGTTTATCCTAATCCTTTCTTCTTCCCTCGTTAGGTGGGGTGAGTAAAAGCTCCCCACTTTAAGGTTATTCCCTTTAAGGATTGAGCTTAAAAAGGAAACGGTTGAGCCCTTACCGTCCGTCCCCCCCACCAAAACTACCTCTAACTTTTTTTGGGGCTCCCCTAAGAATTTAAGGGCCCTCTTTATCCTCTCATCCGTGGGGGTAAAGTTTTGCTCGTTCCTCTTTAACTTCTCCCAGAACTCAAGCACCTATCTCTTCTACTTCAAACTGCCAGTCCAAGGCTCCCTTCCTCCAAGCGTAAAGGAGACCATAAGTTAAAATCAGCAGGAATATGAGCATCTCAAAGAAGCCAAAGAGTCCTAAGAAGTTATAAGAGACCGTCCAGGGGAAGAGGAAGGCCGCTTCTATGTCAAAGAGTATTAGGAGTATGGCAAGCAAATAATAACCTTGGTGGAAGGTAGTTTGGGCGTTTTCCCCGTAAAGGGGAACTCCACACTCGTAAGGGTAATCCTCCAGGGGCTCCCTCTTACCCCAGCCAAAGACTTTGTTGAGTAAAACGAAAACCACCCCAACCACCAAGTTTATAAGGGCAAATATTAGAAGGGCCACATACTCCATCTTTAAATATTTTATCAGAGGCTCGTTGCGTTATCAAAGAGATAGACTACGTTTATGGGGGTGTCCTCTGTTTTGCAAAGGGTTGAGTAGTTAGCGGGGTAGGAAACGTTAAAGGGGGTTAAACTTAGGTTTATGGTCCTTATCCTTCCCCTGTTGGCATCTACCCTGTAATCTATGTATTTATCCAAAAGCTTTGCGGCAAAGCAGGGGACTTCCGTTACTATTATGGAGTTAAAGGGAACGCTACCTATGTAGGTCTTTGCTAAGAGGAAGTATCCACCGAAGATGTGCCTTAGGAGGTCCCTGTTGTCCGAGCCCTTGGGTAGTAGCCCAGCCCTCTTTAATTCCGCAACCCACCAATCGTGGTCGTTTCCAACCGTAGGTGGGGAGCAGAAACTGGAGCGGGGGTTGTTATCGTAGTAGGGATTGCTTAAAATTCTGTCTACGTCTATTAAGCCGTCCTTGTTGCAATCCCCCGGCAGTTTCCTGTAGCGGTCAAGGAAAATCCAAGCTAAGTTTGCAACTCCCATTAGGTCATTTTTTAATCTCTTTGCCCTCGCATTATCAATAAGCTCCTTTCCCTTTAAGATGGCACCTATTATTATGCCAACTATTACTAAGACTACTGCAAGCTCTACCAAGGTAAATCCCCTGATTTTCATAACTTTTAACGTAAATTTAAGCCTTATGGAAATTTTAGACAACGAGCTCATAAGGAGGGCAATCCTTTTGCTCCTTTTAAACTCCCTAGGCTCCTCTTTGTTGGGCGTCTTCTTGGTCCTGAACAGGTATTCTTCTTTAATTTCTTCCCTTTCCCACTTTGCCTTCTTGGGGGTTTCCCTTTCTTTGGTTTTTTCCTTACCCCTATACATTACCCTCCCCTTAGTTACCCTACTTGGAGCAACCTTTACGGTCTACAGTTCAAGGAGGGAAAGACTACCAAGGGATGCGGTTATAAACCTTTTATACACCCTGGGTATAGGCCTTTCCTTGTTAATTTTAAGTTTAAAGGGAGGGGTTAGCTCCGAGCTCTTTTCCTACCTTTTTGGTAGCGTTCTATTAAACACCTACGGGGACCTCCTATACTCCTTCCTTTCTTCCTCAGTTTCTTTAATCTTTACCCTTTACTTTTTTAAGGACTTGGTTTTACTTTCTCTGAGCGAGGAGCTCTTTAAGGTTTACAGTAACAAAGATTTTTTGCCTTACCTATTTGTAGGAGTAGCCAGTTTGTCCCTTACAGCTTCTATAAAGGTTTTAGGTATAATCCTTGCCTCAAGCCTCTTTATAATCCCTCCCCTCTTTGGCCTTTCCTTGGGTAGCTCCTTAAAGTCCTCATTAGTTTTAAGTTTCCTATTTTCTTTAACCTCAAACCTCCTTGGATTTTTCCTCTCCCTAACCTTTGACCTCCCCCCCTCCGCCTGTATAGTGGCCACCATGACCCTCTTCTTCCTCCTCTTCAACCATACCAAAGGAAAGTAAGTATAAAGGTAAGAGGGCATCCCAGAAAGTGGTAAAGAGGGCACCCAAAAAAACGACGGAGGGGATTAGGAGGAAGGGGATTTCTAAAAGGTTTTTTATCCTCCTTCTAAAAAGGTGTAGGTAGTAGGTAAGGTAGAGCCAAGTTAGAGCAATCACCCCCAAGAGGCCCTTTTCTATAAATTCGGAAAAGAGGAGGAAGGACTCGTAGTATCCACCAAAGGGAGAGTGGAGCCTTTTACCCGCGTTCAGGCCGTGGCCAAGGAGTAAGGGTATTAATCTCCTTTCCTTTATGTCCCTTTGGAGCACTTTAAGGCCCTCCTTTAATATAAACCAGCGGTTGGTAAGAATGGTGTTTAAAGCCTCTTCGTTAAACTTCCTCCTTCCTTCTACAACTTCAAAGAGGGTTTTAAAGCGTTGGTCCTTTAAAGAGAGCAAAAAGGGTGTTATTACAAGCGCGGTTAAGATTGGGGTAAGGGTTAAGATTATATAAGAGGTTTTAACCTTACCTTTAACTAAAAAGCCTAAAAGCAAAAGGGTTAAGGTAAGGCCAAAGATGCAGGACCTCCTCATGCTGAAAAAGACGAAGAAGGTAAAGACAAAAAATAGGATAAAGTATTTAAGTTTTTTCCTTTCAAAGAACAAAGACAGGGAGGATAGGGAGAAGAAAGAATAAAAGGCTCCCACTTCAAACCATCCACCCCACAGGGGGGCTGGTATTCCCGTTTTATAAAACTTAAACAAAACCACTGGTATTAGGAACAAACCAAAGGAAATGAGTAAATGGTTTAACCTCTCCAAGAGCTCCTTATCCCTTTTGACCGATTTCCCTAAACCGTAGAGGAGTAAAAAGGGGCCCCTTTCTATTGCCTTTGGGAGGAGGTAGGGGGCGTAAATCAGGGTTGAAGTAAAAACACTTAAAGCGTAAAGGCTTAAAGGCTTTAAAAGTATTCCCCTTAAAGGTCTTTTGGAAAAGTAAATCAGGGTAAATATCACTAAAAATTCAAAGAGGGTTATGGACAAGAAGGCGGAGGAAAAGAGGAGGTAGAGCCAAAGGTTAGACACTTCCTTTAACGTCGTGGATTACTAAGCTCTTCCCAGACCACTCCCTCAATATTTGGAGGGCTACCCATACACCCGTCCCAGAGGCTATGGAAACCATAGAGGGGGCCCCCGAAAGCGTTCCGCATACAAAGAGCTTGTCCTTTACCTTAAAGTTTTCATTTTTCAGCATAACCTTTCCGGGCCTAGGGGAGTTAGGGTTTTCCAAAACTTCTACACCCCTTATATTTATTTCAAACCTGTGGAAACCCGTCGCAAGGACCAGGTATTCTGAGCTTAAAACCTTCCCACCTTCGGTAAAAACCTTAAACCTTTCTTCAACTTTTACCACTTTGTCCTTTATCAGGGGGCAACCCCCAAACCTTTTTAGTTGCTCCCTTAAACTTTTTAAAAGCTCTTCCCCCTCCTGCTCCTTAATGCCGGGAACATTTTTTAGGTAGGCCTTTAAAAGGTCAGAATTCCCTTCATCCACTACACCTATCCTCTTTTCCCTTACAAATTCATAGTGCTCCTTTGCAGAAAGTAAGGTTATGGCACAGGAAAGACCGCTTACCCCTCCCCCCACTATGAGGACGTCAAATTCCAAGGTCTGAGGCTTGCTCATCGGTTAGGGGTTGCTCCTTCCTCTTAGCTTCAAACCTTTCCAAAAGCTCTTTAAGCCTAATGGGTGCCTCCGTTAGGGGGAGGGTTGAATCGTAAATTTCACCCTTTACCCCACACTCTTTAAAGGCCTCATAGAGCATCCTCAAACCCTTTTCCGCCTCGGGTCCGTTCCTCCTAACTACCCAAATCCAGTTGGGGTCCAACTTCCCTTCCTTCTTTAAGTCCCTTATGGCGTTTGCAACTCCCTCCCCTAAGGTAACGTCTATTCGGGTGTTGTTGGCGGTCCCCCCGCAGACCAAAACCCCCCTAATTCCTGGTTTTGAAAGGATTATCCTCGTTATCTTATACATCTTCTCCGCGGGTGGATTCCCCCCAATATCGGTAAAGTTTGCGGGTCTTAAACCTATCTGATAACAGGTTTCAATGGTTACCGTAGAACCTCCCCCTCCAAAGGTCATGAGGGCTATGTCCCCGTCCATTTCAACGTATGAGCCCGCCTTACCCCTGTGGTCGTCCCTGTCTATTTCAGCGGCCTTAATTTCCCTTTCGGTGGGGGGTCTTTTTAGGGCGGTCCTCACTCCGTAAATTTTGGTGGGTGGGACGGAGGCATCATCGTCTATTATGGTTACCGCATCCAGGGCAACTACCCTCATCTTACCGTTCTTTTCAACAATTGCCAAGGGGTTTATTTCAAGGAGCCTGGCCTCTGCGTTCCAGAAGGCATTCCACATGTTGCTTATTACCTCGGAAAGTTGCCTTAAAGCGGGCATAAACTCCTTTGGAAGACCAAGCTCAAGGAGGTAGTTCCTTACCATGTGGGGGTATAAACCCTTAAAGACGTTTATCTCCTTTATTAAAATCTTTTCCTGAGGGACCTCCTCTATTTCCATCCCCCCTTCAAGACTTAAAGTTAAAACGGGAGCTCTAACATCCGTAGAATAGGTTATGGAGGCGTAAATTTCTTTTAGTATGTTTGCCTTTTCTACCACCAAAACCCCTATTGGCTTTTCACCATAAACGGGCATCTGTAAGAGGCTCTCTATTGTTTCCTTGGCCTCCTGAGGGTTTTTACAGACCTTTACCGCACCCGCCTTACCCCTCTTACCCACCAAAACCTGAGACTTTACAACGCACTCCCCCAGCTCTTCAAGGAATGGATAGAGGCTATCGTCCCACCTATCTACGAACCTATACTTTAAGGTGGGAATCCCATACTTTGAAAAAATCTTATCGTAGGCCTCATACTCATACAGCTTCATACGACTATATTATAGCACCTAAGGGCCTGTGGTAAAATTTAGTGAGGAGGTGAAAGGTATGAGGAAGGTTTTAGGCCTAATTTTTATCCTTTCCTTTACCTTTGGGGTGGGCTTTGAATATCCCGTTTTATACGAAAGTCCAAGGGTTTTGGGTATGGGAGGGGTGGATTTGGCAATAGGTGGTCTCCCCTTTTCCCTTTTTAGTAACCCCGCTGGCCTTTCAAGGATGGACAGGGGCTTTACCGTTTACCTCCTAAACCCCTCCCTGGAAATTTCCTCGGACGCTGTAAGGTTTATTCAGGACGTAGAAAACATTCAGAACTCCCAGAACAAGGAAATCCAGCTCGTAGACTTAATAAAAAGTTACAGGGGAAAGGTTTTTAGGTTGGGGTTTTCCGACTTTTCCTTTGTAGGTTTTAGGGGGGTTAGGTTTTCTTTTGGCTTTGGGGCGTTAGGACTTTTTAGGGCGGACGGTGTCCTACATCAGGGCTTTACCTCCGAGGGAATTTTGGAAACGGAGTTAAACCTCTTTTACGGGGCAATAGGTGGCTTTGCCATTAACTTTGGAAACTTAAAGGTAGGTTTTGGCCTTAAAAATGTAAAAAGGCACGGGTTTTTCAAAAAGTATTATGCAAGCGACTTTTTAAATCCATCCTTTAACGTAAGTAAAAAGCTTAAAGAGGTTTTCAGCGACAGCTCCTTTGACTTTGGTTTAATTTATCAGTTTGAGGAGCTACCCTTGGAGCCCTCCTTTGGTCTTTCCATAACTAACATTTCAGACCTGAACCTGGGTGAGTTTGTAATTCCCCAAACCATAAATTTGGGCTTTGCCCTGAGACCCCACCTACCCCTGGTAAAGGAAACCACCTTGGGCTTAGACCTTATAGACCTAACCAAGAGGCTTGGGAATGATACGGACTTAGGGAAGAGGACCAGGTTTGGGGTTGAGTTAAAAATTTGGGACAACTGGTTTTCTACCTTTATCCTCAGGGCTGGTATTATGAACGCCAACTACACCGCAGGCTTGGAATTTAGGCTTGCCCTATTTACGATAGGTTTTAGCACCTACGCGGAGGAGGTTGGAGCCTACGCTGGACAGGATAGCAGTAGGAGGTATTCACTATTTGCCACCCTGGGATGGTAAAGTTTGGGACTGACGGTTGGAGGGGGATTATAGCTGAGGACTTTACCTTTGAAAACGTGCGCAAGGTGGCCTTAGCCCACGCAAAGGTATTAAAGGAGGAAGGTAAAAGTAGTGTTTTAATAGGCTATGACAACAGGTTCTTGTCGGAGGAGTTTGCAAGGGAGGTGGCCAAAGTTTTTTGTGGCCTTGACTTTAAAGTTTATCTGAGTGTGGGGCCGTGCACCACCCCCATGGTTTCCTTTGGGGTTAAGTATTTGGGCTTTGACGGTGGGGTTATGATTACCGCCTCCCACAACCCACCTCACTACAACGGCTACAAGATTAAGGAAAGTTTTGGAGGCTCCGCCACAAAAGAATTCATAAAGAAGGTTGAGGAAAACTTTGGGGAGGAGCCTAAAAGCTTAAAGGAAAACTACCAAAGGATAGACCTAAAAGGGGAATACCTAAAAAAAGTTTTAGAATTTTTTGAGTTAGAAACCTTTGAAAACTTTAAGCTCATTCACGATTGCATGCACGGGACTTCCAGGGGTCTGTTCTGCTCCTTGGAGGGCCTGGAAGTTTTAGAGATTAGAAACAAAAGGGATGCTCTCTTTGGAGGGATTGCACCAGAGCCCGTTGAAAGGAACTTAAAACCTTTGATGAAGAAGGTGAGGGCCTTAAACTTTGACTTGGGGGTTGCCAACGACGGGGACGGGGACCGCTTAGCCCTTTGCGATGAAGGAGGCAACTACCTAAACCCCCAAATAATTTATGCCCTCATCCTCTTACACCTCCTCAGGAATAGGAGGGAAAGGGATGGGGTTGTCGTAAAGACGGTTTCCACAACCTTTTTAGCAAACAGAATCTGCAAGAAGGAGGGGGTGGAGCTAAAAGAGGTGGGGGTTGGCTTTAAAAACGTAAATGAGGTCATATTAAAGGAAAAGGTTATCTTTGGAGGTGAGGAAAGTGGTGGCTTTGGCTTTCCCAAATTTTTACCCGAAAGGGACGGATTCTTCTCCGCCCTGCTAATCTTAGAATTTTTAAAGCTGAGGGGGGTAAGCCTCTCCTCCTTGGTTAGGGAAGTATTGGAAGAGTTTGGGAATTCTTACTATACGAGGAAGGATTTAAGGGTATCGGAGGAGGTTTTAAGGAGGTTTTCAGAGCTTTTAAGGGAGCCACCAAGGAGCTTGGGGGGCTTTAAGGTTAAAAAAATAAACAAAAAGGACGGAATAAAGTTTATCCTTGAAGACGATTCTTGGCTCCTTTTAAGGAAGTCTGGGACCGAGCCCCTCCTTAGGTTATACTGTGAGGGGGAGAGCAGGGAGGAGGTGGAGGAGTTGATAAAAGAGGGTTTAAAATTATTAAACTATGGGTGAGCTGTATGTAAATGGCTACCTAATAAGGGAGGGCTATCGCTACACCAAGGACCACGAGTGGATATACGTAGAGGGGAAGTATGGCAAGGTGGGTATTACCGATTACGCCCAGAAGATGTTGGGGGACATAGTTTTCGTCCAGCTTCCCAAGGTGGGTGAGAGGATTGACGGGGGTGAGGTTTTAGCGGAGCTGGAATCGGTAAAGAACGTAGCACCCGTTTACAATCCGGTGAGTGGGGAGGTGGTTGAGGTGAACGAGGACTTAAAGGAGGAGCCCAGCCTTATAAACGAGGAGCCCTACGAGGGTGGCTGGATAGCGGTTATAGAGTTGGAAAAGTTAGAAGAGTACGAGGCCCTTATGGACGCCAATGAATACGCAAACTTCTTAAAGGAGCTCGTTGAAGAGGAGGGGGAAACGGGGATGACACAAATATGAGCTACATACCCAAGGAAGAGTTAGAGGAGGTCCTAAACTTTTTAAAGTTAAGGGAAATAGAAGAGCTCTTTTCCCACATACCCAAGGAGCTCTTTGGTGAGGTAAAGTTAGAAAAGGGCCTTTCGGAGGAGGAGCTCAGGAGGTTCTTCTTAGAAGTTGATTCCCTTAATAAAAACCTTATAATCTTTGCAGGAGGTGGTGCCTACGATAGGGTAGTTCCTGCGGTAATACCCTACCTCATAAGCAGGGGCGAATTTTTAACCTCCTACACACCTTACCAGCCGGAGGCTTCTTATGGAACCTTAAAGGCCCTATACGACTACCAGACCTACATGTGCAAACTAACGGGTATGGAAGTTTCCAACGCGGGAGTTTACGACGGTGCGACCGCCTTAGCGGAGGGGGTCCTGATGGCAAGGAGGATAAAGGGAGTTAAAAGGGGAAAGGTTTTAGTATCTTCTGCGGTAAATCCCCTTTACAGACAAGTTTTAAGGACTTACCTATACGGGGTGGAGGACGAGTTGGTGGAGGCTCCCTTTGACGGGGAAGGCAGGACCTCCCTAAAAGGCTTTAAGGAGGGAGAATTTTACTGCTTTGTGGTTCAACAACCCAACTTCTTCGGTATTTTAGAGGACTTAAAGGCTTTAAGGGAAAGTTTAAGGGAGGCCCTTATGATAGTGGTGGTAGGTGATAGCCTTACCCTTTCTCTATTAAAGCCACCCTCCCTCTTTGGTGCGGAAATAGTGGTTGGAGAAACCCAAAGCTTTGGAGTCCCCCTGAGCTTTGGAGGGCCCTATAACGGTTTTTTAACCACCAAGAAGAAGTATATAAGGGAAGTTCCCGGTAGGATAGTGGGTAAGACTACGGATTTAAGGGGGAGGGAGGCTTACACCTTGGTCTTACAGACGAGGGAGCAACACATAAGGAGGGAGAGGGCCACTTCAAACCTATGCACCAACCAAACCCTCGTAGCCCTTGCAAACACCATATACCTCAAACTTTTGGGGATGGACGGGCTCAGGAAGGTTGCCACAAACAGTTTAAGCAAGGCCCTTTACTTAAAGGAGAAGCTCTTAGGGTTAGGTTTTAAACAGCCCTTCAAGGGAAAACACCTTTGGGAGTTCGTCCTTTGCCATGAAAGGGCCTTGGAGCTAAGGAAGGAGCTCTTAAAGAGGGGATTTTTGTTGGGAATACCCTTGAAGGACTTTTACGAAGGCCTTGAAGATTGCCTTTTAATCTGTGCAACGGAAAAGAGAACCAAGGGGGAAATAGATGCCCTTGTAAAAAATTTAAGGGAGATTTTGTAATGGAGGAAAAGCTCTTTCCGGTGGTAGTTCAGGATTATGAAACGGGGGAGGTCAGGATGTTGGCCTACGTTAATGGGGAGGCCCTTAGGAGGACCTTGGAAACGGGCTATGCGCACTACTATTCAAGGAGTAGGAAGAAAATATGGAAGAAGGGAGAAACCTCCGGAAACTATCAAGAAGTAGTAGAAGTTAGGAAGGACTGCGATGGGGATGCATACCTTTACGTAATAAAGCAAAAGGGTGTAGCCTGCCATACGGGAAACAGGAACTGCTTTTATCAAAGGTTAAATAATGGGAAGGTTTCCCCCCTACCCTTTGAAATCTTAAAGAGGTTGGAGGAGCTTATAAAGGACAGGATAAAGAATAAACCAAAAAATTCTTACACCGTAAAGCTCGTTTCGTGTGGAGAGAGTAGGGTATATCAGAAGTTTGGTGAAGAGGCGGTGGAATTAATCTTGGCCCTTTCAAGGGGTAAGAGGGAGGAGGTTATCCTTGAAGGTGCGGACCTCCTCTACTCCTTAATAGTTTCCCTGGCTTTAAGGGGTGTTTCCATAACCGAAATTTTGGAGGAATTGATAAGGAGGTTTAGGAGTAGCTCCCCCTCCTCTGAGTTCTTCAAGTAAGAGTAAAGAACATAGAAAGGCAAACCGCCAGTCCCCTTAGGAAAAACTCCCTGAAAAAGAGCCAACCCGCTCTAAAAGGGGCCTTCCCCTTCCCCTTTTTATCCTCCAAGCTAACATACTTTACAGTCTTTTCCAGCTGCTCTTTAAGGTTTTTATAGGGGAAGTGGTAGAGGACTCCTTTTAAGGTGGAGGCCTTACCCTTAAAGGTTAGCCTCTCGTGGACCTTACCCACCCAGAGGGGACCTGCACTCCTCCTGACCAACCTAACCTTTTTTTCCCTCCAAGTGAATTTTAAAAGCTTACCAAAGTAGCAGGTCCTCCTCTTTAAATAGTATGCATCCGCCCTTGGATTTTTTAACTCCTTAACTATACTCTTTTTTAGTTTGTAGCTCAAAAGCTCGTCCGCATCTAAAAACAAAAGCCAAGGTTGGCTGGATACTCTTATAGAGTAATTCCTCTTAAACACCTTTGCAC
>WFPT01000195.1 GCA_015487365.1 Aquificaceae bacterium | reverse complement strand
GGAGTCGGTTATAGAATAGAGCTTTGAAAAGGCCTTGGGTAGGTTTTCTATTAGGTCTAAGGGGTTAACGCATTCGGTGAATTTTTCCCTTTGGCTTATTTCTCCGCAGAGGGCAAAGAGGCATACTCCTAACTTTAAGGCTTCTAAGGTTTTTAACCTCTTTGAAAGGAGGGCGCACAGAATTCCCGACAGAACGTCCCCACTGCCACCCTTTGCAAGGGCTGGGCTTCCAAAGGGACATAGGTAGGTTTCACCCTCTGGTGTAAAAATACCCATTCTGGCCCCCTTCAAGACCAAATAAACTTTATACTCCTTTGAAAACTCCTCCCCCACCTCAAAGAATTTTTCCTTCACCTCCTCTACACTCATTTTTAAAAGCCTTGCCATCTCCCCCAAGTGGGGGGTTAGGATTACCTCCTCCGTTTCCCTCTCCTTTAAGTCCTTTAAGTTTAAGTTGTTTAGGGCATCCGCATCCAGGAGGAGTTTCTTCCCCTTTACCCTTTTTAAGATTTCCCCTACCAGTTTTTCCCCCTCCTCACTCCTACCCATACCCATTCCCATACCTAAGACATCGTAATCCTTTAAGGCTTCCATTAATGGATTTAGAGATTTTAGGCTGAGGCTTTCTTCATCGGGTAAATAAAGTTTTAACTGCTCTATTAGGGCACCCTCTAACCTCTTTAAAATCTTCCTGGGCATGGCTACCTTAACCAGACCCGCTCCCGCCCTTAAAGAGGCCCTCGCACTTAAAACCACCGCACCGCTTAAACCCCTTGAGCCACCAACTATTAAAACCTTCCCCTCCTTGGTCTTGTAGGTGTCCTCCTCCCTTTTGTAGAGCTTTAAAGAGTTTAGGTCCAGTAAAAACCTCTTGTAGGGCTTTGCAAAGCTTTCAAGCAAGGGTATTTCTTCTACCAAGACCTCACCACACCTTTTCTTTGCTGGATATAGAACGTGGCAAACCTTTAAGAAGTTAAAGGTTACGGTCCTGTGGGCCCTTATTGAAGGTTCAAAGAGCTTTGGACTGCTTGCAGAAAGCCCAGAGGGTATATCAACGCTAACAATTTTTGCCCCACTTGAATTTATTTTTTCTATCAACTGGGCTAATTCACCCTTCAAGGGAGGTTTAAAACCTGTCCCAAAAATCCCATCAATTATTACGTCGTAATCCTCAAAGTTTACCTCCCCTTTAAAGGTTATTCCCAACTTCCTGCAAATTTCCTCCTGCCTTTTTGCCTCCCCCCTGGTTTCCTTAAGGGCCAGATAAACTTCCACCCTTTTACCCTTTAAGTGCAAGTAGCGGGCACAGACTAAGGCATCGCCCCCGTTGTTTCCCTTTCCACAGACTATTAAAAACCTATTTCCAAAATCCTTTACCCTCTCGTATAAGGCCCTTCCCGCACTCTCCATAAGGACCAAAACGGGTATTCCTATTTCCCTTACGGTCCTTTCCTCAACCTTTAAAACTTCCTCCGAGGTCAGTATCCTAAGCATCCGTCTTTATGCTAAGCTCTTTCAGTTGCCTTTCCTCCACGTAGTCGGGCGCGGAAGTGAGGGGGCAGGTCCCCTTCTGGGTCTTTGGGAAGGCTATAACGTCCCTTATAGAATCCAATCCGAGCATAAGGGCTACCATCCTGTCCAACCCCAAGGCAAAGCCTCCGTGGGGTGGTGCTCCGTAGTCAAGGGCTTCCAGGAGGAAGCCAAAGTTCCTCTCAACCTCCTCTTCGGGTATGTTTAGGATTTTAAAGATTTTTCTTTGGAGCTTAGAATCCTTTATACGGATTGAGCCTCCCCCCACCTCCTCACCGTTTATGACCAAGTCGTAGGCCCTGCTCCTTACCAAGGGTATGGTCCTTTCGTCCTCTAAAAGGGGAACATCCTCTTCCTTTGGTGCGGTGAAGGGATGGTGGAGGGAAACGAACCTACCTTCTTCTTCGTCCCACTCAAAGAGGGGAAAGTCTATTACCCACAAAAAGTCCCACCCTTCCCCCCTGAGCTCCTTACCCAAGTGCTCCCTAAGCTGGGACAAAACTTTATTTACGAGCTCCCCTCGGTCCGCCAAAAAGAACAAAACTTCACCTTCCTTTAACTTTGTTTTTTGGGTTAGCCCTTTAACCTCCTCTTCTGAAAAGAACTTAACAATAGGTGAGTTTAGCTTTCCGTTTTCAACCTTTATCCAGGCCAAACCCTTTGCCCCCAACCTCTGGGCGTAGGAAACCACCTCGTCTATTTCCCTCCTACTTAGTTTTTTGGGAACTTTAAGGGCCTTAATTACCCCACCCCCCTTTAAAGCCTCTGAGAATACCTTAAACTTGGTTTCCTTAAAGATTTCCGAGAGCTCGTAAAGAATTAGGGGTATCCTCCTGTCGGGTTTGTCAGTCCCATAGAGCTTTAAGCTTTCCCCGTAGCTTATCCTGTAAAAGGGCCTCTTTATCCTAATACCTAAGAGCTCAAAAAAGAGAAATTCTATATACTCTTCCACCAGGTTCATCACGTCCTCTTCATCCACAAAGGACATTTCAAAATCCACCTGGGTGAATTCGGGTTGCCTGTCCGCCCTTAGGTCTTCATCCCTAAAACACTTAACTATTTGGAAGTAGCGGTCAAAACCTGCAACCATCAGTATTTGCTTAAAGAGTTGGGGGGACTGGGGGAGGGCGTAAAACTTACCCCTTTGTAGCCTTGAAGGGACTAAAAAGTCTCTAGCACCCTCTGGGGTTGATTTGGTAAGGTAGGGTGTTTCTACTTCCACAAAGCCCCTCTCTAAGAAGAACTTTCTGGTCTTTTGGTAAAATTCGTGTCTAAATAGGAGGTTCTTCTTTACGGACTCCCTCCTAAGGTCCAAATACCTGTATTTTAGTTTCAGCTCTTCCGAGACCTTGGTTTCCTCCTCTACTGGGAAGGGTAAAACCTTACTCTCACTTAAAACTTTTAGGTCCTCTAAAAGCACTTCAAAGTATCCCGTTTTTAGCTTTGGGTTTTCCGTCCCCTCCGGCCTCCTCCTCACCCTACCCTTGGCCTTTACGACGAACTCATTCCTTAAAGATTTGGCAACTTTATAGACCTTTGGATTTTTAACCTCTTCTACCACAAGCTGAACTATTCCCTCCCTGTCCCTTAGGTCTATAAATATTACTCCACCGTGGTCCCTAACCCTATGCACCCACCCAAAGAGGGTTACCTCCTTTCCCAAATCCTCTTCACCCACCAGACCACAATACTTTGACCTCTCTTCTATCATCTCTAAACCAAAGATTATATCACCAAGCCTAAATTTATCAGTTATGGATTTGAGTATATACCTTATAACGGACGACAAGTATTTTAGGGGAAGGGATGTGGTAAAGACCTTAACCGAGGCCATGGAGGAGGGTATAACCGCCCTGCAATACCGCTTTAAAGGTAGGGGAACGAGGCAGATGTACGAGGATGTAAAGAGGCTCCTACCTGTTGCCAAAGAATACGGTATAACCTTTATAATTAACGACAGATTAGACTTAGTCTTGGCCTGTGGAGCGGAAGGGATTCACGTGGGGAAGGAGGACCTACCCGTGGAGGTGGTTAGAAAAGTAGGTGGTGAGAAACTAATAGTGGGTTATTCTACAAAGAGTTTAAAGGAGGTTGAGGAGGCACAAGGATTATCCGTAGATTATTTAGGCTTTGGCTCCATCTTTGAAAGCTCCACCAAAAAAAGTAATGTGGTAGGATTAGAGGCCCTGAGGGAGGCGGTAAGGATTTCCAAGAAGGAAGTAGTGGCAATAGGTGGTATAAGGCATCACAACCTTGAAGAGGTCCTGGAAACGGGTGTAAGGTGCGTAGCGGTATCCTCCGCAATCTTAGGCTATGAAGATGTAAAAAAAGCTACCAGGGAGTTGGTTAGGACTTACAGGGACTTCTTTAAGAGGAAACTTTGGCTCGGTTAGAATTCTAAGAAAATTTTTGAGGACATTACTCCCCTTTGGCCTTTATACTTTCCCCTGTAAGGGTTTTTGGCCATAGAGTCAAGCTTGGCAAAGACCAGTTGGCATATTTTCATTCCCTTGTAGAGCTTTATGGGTATGTTGTTTGCATTAAACAGCTCTAAGGTAATCCTCCCTTCAAAGCCCGCATCTACCCAACCCGCATTTTCTATAAAGAGGCCTAACCTTCCCAAAGAAGACCTACCCTCTACGAAGGCGGTAATGTCTTCGGGTAGTTTTATGTATTCTAAGGTGGTGGCAAGGCAAAACTCTTTGGGTTTTATGGTAAAGCTCTTTTCAATTTTTTTTACTTTAAAGGGAATACCTTCCTTCTTAACGTCTATTTCCTCCAATCCCTCGTAAAAACCTACTTCCTCCCCAAGCCTTAAATCTAAGGAGGAGGGCTGTATTAGACTCTCTTCAAAGGGCTCAACTTTTATCCTACCTTCCCTTAAAAGCTTTCTTATACTTTCATCGCTTAAAATCATTTTTTCTTGGGTGCCAGAACAAAAATCATAAATATTCCCTCTTTCTTTGGTGGGACTTCCACCTTTGCTATTTGAGAAAGCTCTTCTATTATCCTCTTTGCTACCCTCTCTCCCAGCTCGGGTTTTATGTTCTCCCTCCCCCTAAACCTAATCCTTACCTTAACCTTGTCCCCATCCTCTAAAAACTCCTTTATGTTTTTAAGCTTTACCTGAAAGTCGTGCTCTTCAATCCGGGTCGTCATCTTAACTTCCTTTACCTCTATCTGGTGCTCCCTCTGTTTTTTCCTTGAAAGCCTTTCCTTCTTTTTTAGCTCGTATTTAAACTTCCCAAAGTCTAAGATTTTACAAACGGGTGGGTTTGCATTGGGAGCCACCTCCACCAAGTCCAGTCCCCTTTCCTTTGCCAGTTTTAGGGCCTCTTCAAGGTCAAAGATTCCCAGTTGCTTTCCATTACTATCCACTACCCTTACCTTCTTTGCCCTTATCTGCCTGTTTACCCTGTAATTGAAGTCCTTAGCCATAATTAAAAATCTCTTGAAGGGATTTTAAGCTCATCTCCCCCTCCCTTAAAAATTCTATTGCCTTTAACATGGCATACCCTCCCCTTACGGTGGTCGTGTATGGTATTTTATAATCTACGACCGCCCTCCTTATGTAATAGGCATCCGTCCTTTCCTTCCTGCCGGTGGGTGTGTTTATTACCAAGGAAACCTCCCCGTTTTTTATTTTATCAACTATGTTGGGTCTTCCCTCTGAAACCTTTAAGACCCTTTGGGTTTCCACTCCCCTTTCCTTTAAAAATTTGTGAGTTCCGTAGGTGGCCAAAACCTTAAAGTTTAACCTTTTAAAGGCTTTAACCAAATCCACCACCTTTGGTTTGTCCCTGTCCGCAACGGAAATAAAGAGGGTTCCCTCCTTTGGTAGGTTTTCACCTATCGCTAACTTTGCCTTGTAAAAGGCCTCTCCAAAGCTTTTTCCTATTCCCATAACTTCACCCGTTGAGCGCATCTCCGGTCCCAAAACTGGGTCCTCTTCTACAAACCTGTCCCAAGGGAAGACCACTTCCTTTATTGCAAAGAGTTTAAAGTCCCTTGGCCAAAAGTCGGAGGCAGGGTGGTAATTCCCTTCTTCTAATCTCTTGAAGACCTCTGGGACTACCTCTTTAAGTTTCCTCCCAAGGCAGAGCTTCGTTGCGATTTTTGCCAAAGAATAGCCTATTGCCTTACTTATAAAGGGGACCGTCCTTGAAGCTCTGGGATTTACTTCCAATACATAGACTTCTCCGTTTTTTACCGCAAACTGTATGTTTATAAGGCCTACCACCTTTAACCTCCTTGCTATTTTCTTGGTTTGCTCCCTAATTTCCTTTAAAACTTCCTCCTCCAAGGTGTAGGGTGGGAGGGAGGTTGCACTGTCTCCTGAATGGATTCCAGCTTCTTCTATGTGCTCTAAAATTCCTCCTATAAGGACATCCTCCCCATCGCAGAGGGCATCCACATCCACCTCTATTGCATCGGATAAAAATTCATCCAGTAGGACTGGCCTTTGGAAGGAAACTTCTATCGCCTCTTTTAGGTATTCCTTCAATTCCTCCTCGTTGTAGACTATCCTCATAGCCCTTCCACCCAAAACGTAAGAAGGCCTTACGAGGATTGGGAAACCTAACCTTTTGGACTTTTTTAGGGCCTCCTCAATAGAGGTTGCGGTCTCACTTCTTGGCTGTTTTAGGTTTAATTCCTTTACGATTTGTTTAAAGAGCTCCCTGTCTTCTGCCAAGTTTATACTTTCTGGTTGGGTTCCCAAGACTTTTACCTTAAATTCTTTTAGCTCCTGAGATAGTTTTAAAGGTGTTTGCCCTCCAAATTGGAGTAAAACTCCCTCCGGTTTTTCCCTTTCTATTACCGCAAGGACACTTTCTAAAACTATCGGCTCAAAGTATAGGGCATCGGAGGTGTCAAAGTCCGTTGAAACGGTTTCGGGATTACAGTTTATCATAACCGCCTTGTAGCCTTCCTCCTTTGCGGAAAAGACCGCATGGACACAGCAGTAGTCAAATTCAATTCCCTGACCTATGCGGTTTGGACCACTTCCCAGTATTAGGATGGTCTTAGCCATTCTTTGCCAGTTCAACAGCTTTTTTTGCTCCCTCCCACATGGTCTTGGTGGTTATAAAGTTAAAGCCACTTTCCTTTAATATCTTCATACCTTCTTCTAAGTTTGTCCCCTCAAACCTTACAACTATTGGGACCCTTGGCTTTATCTCTTTTAGGGCTTCCACCAAACCCTTTGCCAGCCTGTCTATCCTTAAAATTCCCCCAAAAATGTTTATAAAGACTACCTTTACATCCTCGTCCGACATAAGGATTTTAAAGGCATTAGCTATTTGCTCAACGTTTGCTCCTCCCCCAACGTCTAAAAAGTTTGCGGGCTCTCCCCCCGCCAGCTTTATTATGTCCATGGTTGCCATAGCAAGGCCAGCTCCATTTACCATACACCCTATGTTTCCATTAAGTTTTACATAGTTTAGGGAATACCTTTTGGCTTCAACTTCCAAGGGTGATAGTTGGCTTTCATCTTCTTTTTGGGCCAATTCTTTTTGTCTGAAAAGGGCGTTATCGTCTATGTCTATCTTTGCATCCAAAAGTATTAACTTTCCTTCTTCCGTTAAAACTAAGGGATTTACCTCCACCAAAGAGGCATCTAAATCCTCATAGATTTTGTAAAGTTTTAGGGCAATTTGGGCGAATTCCCTCATAGGGAGGGAGAGTTTAAGGGCTACCCTCCTTGCCTGAAAGGGCATAAGTCCAAGTTCTGGCTCTACTTCTTCAACTATAATGGACTTTGGGTCCCTTTTTGCAATCTCTTCTATTTCCATCCCTCCGCTGGAAGAGGCCATTAGAATAAACTTTTCCTTTGAACGGTCAAGGGTAATGGAAAGGTAATACTCTTCCTTTATCTTGGTAGCCTTTTCAATTAGGAGGGCATTTACTGGTTTTCCATCCGGACACTGGTAGGTCTTTAAGGGCCTCCCTAAGAGGGAGGAGGAAACCTCCTTTAACTCCTCTTCGTTGGAAACCAGTTTTACTCCTCCCGCCTTCCCCCTTCCACCGCAATGGACTTGGGCCTTTACCACCAAGGGATAGGTGGAAAGCCTTTTTGCTACTTCTAAGACCTCCTCTAAGCTATGGGCTACCCCTCCCTCTGGGACCGGAAGTCCGTATTCCTTAAAAATTTCCTTTGCTTGGTATTCGTGCAACTTCATCAGTGCATAAATTATAGCATATATACCTTCTTTTGCTCACCCCTTTGCATATCCTTTATGGTAATGTAGTTTCCCTTTACTTCGTCCTCTCCTATTATTACTACGAATTTAAAGCCCTCCTTGTTGGCAAAGGAGAGGGCCTTCTTTAAGTTTGCCTTAGGGTAAATTTCAAACTTTTTCGGTTTTAGTGAGTTTAAAATCCTTTGGAGGTATCGGTAGTTTCCGTTTCCAAAAAAGACCAGAAGGTATGCCTCTTCCTCCCTTTTTGGTGGCTCTATTAAAGGAACGAGCCTATCTATTCCTAAGGCAAAGCCTACCGCGGGAGTTGGGATTCCCCCAAGCTCTTCTACCAAGTAGTCATACCTTCCACCCGCAAGGACAGTAAGGCCTTCCACTTCAAATTCGAATACGGTTTTGGTGTAGTAGTCAAGACCCCTTACGAGTTTTGGGTTTTCATAAAACTCCACCTTAAACTCTCCAAGTAGTTCTTTTAGCTTTTGGTAATGTTCCTTACATTCCTTGCAAAGGTAATCATCAATCTTTGGTGCATCCTCTACCAAAACCTGACAGCTCTTTTCCTTGCAGTCTAAAACCCTTAAAGGATTTTTCTCCCTTCTCCTCTGGCAGTCCTTACAAAAGCCTTCCCTTTCCCTTAAAAATTTTTTAAGTTCTTCTAAGTATTTGGGCCTGCAAACCCTACAACCTATGGAGTTTATGTGGAGTTTATAGCTTACTTTAAGCCTTTTTAATATTTCCTCCGAAATTAGGATAATTTCTAAGTCCGAGATGGGCTCCAAAACTCCAAAAAATTCCGCTCCTACTTGGTAAAACTGCCTATACCTTCCCTTCTGGGGTCTCTCATACCTAAACATTGGTCCCTCGTAAAAGAGCTTGGAGTAGGGCCTCTTGTAGTAGAGCTTGTTTTCAATAAAAAACCTTACCACTCCCGCGGTTCCCTCAGGTCTAAGGGCTAACCTCCTTCCACCCTTGTCGGTAAAGGAAAACATCTCCTTTTCCACCACATCCGTAAAGTCTCCTATGCTCCTTTTGTAAAGTTCTTCATATTCTACTACGGGAAGGATTACCTCCTTGTAGTTAAAAGCCTTTAATACCTCCCTACTAACTTCCCTAATTTTGTTAAACTTTTCCAGCTCCTCTCCAAAGATGTCCCTAAAACCCCTTACCCTCTCTATCATTTAAGGAGTGGCTCTAAGTCCTTCTTCTTAACTACTTTTATAAAGGGCTTTGAGTTCTTTATACCTATCTTTACCACCTCCACATCCTTTAAGCTTCCCTTTAAGAGCTCTTCCGCCAAGAGGTCTTCCACATACTTTTGTAGGGCTCTCTTTAAGCTCCTTGCTCCGTATTCGGGTCTGTATTCCTTGTCTATTAAAAAGTCTATAAAGGACTTTTGGAGTTCTACCTTAAAGCCCCACTCCTTCAAGGACTCGTTTATCTCTTTTAGTTGCAGCTCCACTATCTTTTCCACATCCTGCCTTTGTAAGGGTCTAAAAACAACTATCTCATCCAGCCTGTTTAAAAATTCAGGGGAAAAGTGCTTCCTTACCTGAGATAAAACGTTTGCCTTTAACTCCTTAAAGTCCAAAACTCCAAACTTCTTCTCAAAGCCAATGGTTCCACTGCTTATTAGCTTTGCTCCAAGGTTTGAGGTCATTATTATTATGGTGTTGGAAAAATCTACGGTCCTTCCCAAGCTGTCGGTTAGCCTTCCGTCGTCAAAGATTTGTAAGAATATGTTGAAAATGTCAGGGTGAGCCTTCTCAATTTCGTCAAAGAGTAAAACGGAGTAAGGCCTCCTCCTTACCTTCTCCGTAAGCTGTCCCCCTTCCTCATAACCTACATAACCGGGAGGTGCTCCTATTAGCCTTGAAACGGTGAATTTGTCCATATATTCGGACATGTCAAACCTGATTAAGGCCTCTTCGGTTCCAAAGAGGTATTCCGCCAAGGCCTTTGCGGTCTCGGTCTTTCCAACTCCCGTCGGTCCTAAGAAGAGGAAAACTCCAATAGGTCTGTGCTTCCTTTTAAGGCCTACCCTTGACCTCCTTATAGCCTTTCCAATAGAATTTATTGCCTCATCTTGCCCTATTACCCTCTTTTTTAGCTCTTCTTCTATTTTTAAGAGCTTTTCCGCATCGCTTTGGGACATCCTCTTTACGGGTATCCCCGTCCACCTTGAAACCACCTCCGCTACGTGCTCTTCTTCTACTTTTGGTCTTTCTTTGTTTAGCTTTTCCTTCCACTTTTCCTTTAAGGTCTCAAACTTTGCCTTTAACCTCAATTCCTCATCCCTTAACCTTGCAGCCTCTTCGTAGTTTTGCTCCTTGGCATACTCTTCCCTCGCCTTGGAAACTTCCTTAATCTTTTCTTCCAACTCTTTAAGCTCCTTTGGTAGCTCCATGGCCTTTAACTTTACCAAGGCTCCCGCTTCATCCATAACATCTATGGCCTTGTCGGGTAAATGCCTGTCGGTTATGTATCTAACCGAAAGCTTTACCGCCTTTTCTATGGCTTCGTCAGTGTAGCTAACCTTGTGGTAGTCCTCAAACTTTTTCTTCAAGCCTAAGAGAATTTTAACGGTGTCCTCTTCGGTAGGCTCTTGAACGTATACGGGTTGGAACCTCCTCTCTAAGGCCCCGTCCTTTTCTATGTATTTTCTGTATTCATCAACGGTTGTTGCCCCTATTACTTGAATTTCACCCCTTGCCAAGGGTGGCTTTAACATGTTGGAAGCGTCTATGGAGCCCTCCGCAGAGCCTGCCCCCACCAAAGTATGTAGCTCGTCTATAAAGAGGATTACCTCCTTTGCCTTTTCCAGCTCCTTTAATATGTTTTTTAGCCTTTCTTCAAACTGACCCCTGTACTTTGTCCCAGCAACCAAAGCTGCAAGGTCCAAAGCCACCACCCTTTTGTTGAGTAAGGGCTCTGGAACGTTTTTAGAGGCTATCCTTTGGGCCAAACCTTCCACTATTGCGGTCTTCCCTACCCCCGGGTCTCCCAGGAGAACCGGATTGTTTTTAGTCCTCCTTACAAGAATTTGAATTACCCTTTCAATTTCCTCATCCCTTCCTATTACCGGGTCAAGCTTACCCTCCCTTGCCATAGCGGTTAGGTCCCTTGAAAATCTGTCAAGGTTTGGAGTTGGGACCTGCTTTACCGTTTCACTGCCGGGAAGCTCTCCAAGGATTTGGAGTATCTCCCTCCTTACCGAGTATTCGTCCAGACCAAATCCCCTTAGTATCCTCCCCCCAAGACCCGTCTTTTCCCTGACAACACCTATAAACAGGTGCTCGGGTCCTACGAACTGGTGGTGGAGGATTCTTGCTTCTTCTACCGCAAACTCTAAGATTCTTTTGGCATCCGAGGCAAAGAGGACCTCCCCCTTATGATTGCCCTTTACCAGCTGTCCCGAAAGGGCCCTCTTTACCTTATCTTTGGAAAGGCCAAACCTACTTAAAACCAAAGTGGGTATCCCCTCGTCCGACAGGAGGGCAAGGAGTATATGCTCACTACCCAAGTAACCGTGCCCCATTTTAAGGGCTATTTCCCTTGCCTTTATAATCGTTTGTCTTGCCTTTTCCGTAAACCTCTCAAACATCCCTAAATACCTCCTTATTTAAAAATAATCCTACATCCCCTTTTTTGCAAAGACTGTGCTATAATCGTAAAGCGTTATGAGGTGGTTGGTTTTTTTAGCTTTTGCCCTTTTGGTAGGTTGTGGTTCTACCAACACCCCTCAGGCCTGTAAGCACGAAGCTTTAAAGCTTTTGGACGAAGGTAAGTATCAGGAGGCCCTTAACAAACTAAACACCCCCGAGTGCCAAAGGGCCTTTACCAAAGAAGAGTATGATATGAACTTAGCGGCCGCAAAATTGGGACTTATAGGTTTGGACTTTTACACTCTAAGCAGGGACCTCTTGGATGCCCAGTCCTCCAACCTTTCTACGGACCAGTTTTTGATAAAACAGTTTAGAAAAGTTTCCCAAGGTAAGAATCTGAAAATTTTGGATGAGGTTTCAAAGCTTTATGGGCAAATTTGTAAGGACCCAAAAAATCCAAAAACTCCTATTGAAAGGGACGCTTGCTTTTACAAGGGTATAGTGGATACCGCCTTGGCGGGTGCTTCCCTTGCCCTACTAATAGGAGATATTCAGGGTTGGCTCAATACCGGTAATTTAAGTTGCTCTAACGATGCAAACCAAAACAGTAAGGTAGACAGTGCCGAAGCTTCCGCCTGTGCCCTCCTTTACGTTGCAAACGCTAGTTGCTCCTTTGCCAATGTAAGCTTAGTTCAACCAAATTTAACCTTTAACGGAGGTTATACCTACGACCTGATAAGGATAGACGTTCCAAACTCTCCACCTTGCACCCAACCCACCACCCACTACAAGCTTACCACCAACACGGATGTGGCCCTTACCAGTGGCTATTGCGATACAAACTTTAACCCGTGTCAAAACCTGGACATAAACAACAACTGCTACCCCTGTCCAGTGATTACTACCAACGGTAGTTTAACCACCACCCAAGCGGTTGCAGATATACTGAACAACATAGACCAATACTTAACCAACACAAACTCCTCCACCAAAAACAGCTCCCTCCAACTCAAACAGCAAATCTGTGGGCCCGACAACTACTGCACCGCCCAAGACATAGCCAACTACCTACGAAGGTGAAGAAAATCTTAGTGGTTGAGGATGAAAAAGATTTGCTCTATTCCATAAGGAGGGTTTTAGAAAGGGAAGGTTTTTCTACCTTAGGTTTGGACAGCGCCAAGGATTTGGAGCGTTGGGTAAAGGAATGTGACCTACTAATCTTGGACATAAAACTAAAAGGAGAATCTGGGATAGAAGTGATAAGAAAGCTTAGGGAAAGGGGGATAGACAAACCTGTAATTACTATAACCGCCTACGCCAGCCCGGAGAACATAATAAACGCTATGAAACTGGGAGCGGTGGATGTCCTTAGGAAACCCTTTGAGCTGGAACAACTCCTGAACTTGGTGAAAAAACTCCTAAAACAGCAAAGGACCAAGGGCTTTTCCCTGGAAGTGGAGGGGGAAACAATCGTAGGTGTCTCGGACAAGATGTTGGAAGTCTTTAAGTGGGTAGGGTTGGCCTCCTCTTCAAGTATGAGCGTTTTAATTACGGGTGAAACGGGGGTGGGTAAGGAGGTAATAGCCAAGGCCATACACCAAAACTCCGATAGAAAGGACAAACCCTTTATAGCAATAAACTGCACCGCTATACCCGAGGGACTCTTAGAATCTGAGCTCTTTGGCTATGAAAGGGGGGCCTTTACGGGAGCCCTTTATGAAAGGAAGGGTAAAGTAGAATTGGCAAACGGTGGGACCCTCTTTTTGGACGAAATAGGGGACATGCCCTTAAACTTACAGGGTAAGCTTTTAAGGTTCTTAGAGGAAAAGAAGTTTTACAGGGTGGGTGGAAGTAAAGAGATAGAGGTAGATGTTAGGGTAATCTGTGCCACCAACAGGGACCTAAAAAAATCGGTAAAGGAAGGTAAGTTTAGGGAGGACCTCTATTACAGGATTTCCCAACTCCACATAAGGATACCCCCTTTGAGGGAAAGGAAGGAGGACATAAAGCCTCTAATAGAGCTCTTTATAGCAAAGGCCAACGAGGAGATGGGTTTTAACGTGGTCGGTATATCCGAAAGGGCTCTAAATCAGGCCCTAAACTACCCTTGGAGGGGAAACGTAAGGGAGCTTAAAAACGTAATTTACAGGGCGGTATTGGAAACTAAGAAGGGACTTATAGAGGAATTACCCTTGGAGGATGAGGTAAATACTAATGAAGTGGAAACCCTAATAGAGGGAATGGTAGAAAGTTTGGGAATTTCCAAAACCTACGAGGAGCTTGAAAAGACCTTCTTTAAGGTCCTCCTAAAAAGGTATAGTAAGAGCTTTATAGCCAAAGAGCTAAACCTTGCAAGGAACACCCTGAGGAAGAAGCTGAGGGATTTAGGCCTTTGCTAAAATAATAAAATTATGAACGTTTTCAGGCAGGCAATCTTTGACAGGAGCGGTAGGATTAGGTATTACGAGCTTTTTGTAAAGAAGGTTAAAGAAGATGACCCAAAGCTGGTTGCCTTTAAAAAGACCATGGTGGCGGTTGATTTGGTAAATAAGGAAGGGATAAGGAGAATTTCCAACAACAAGAAGGTTTTTATAAACGTTCCCGCCCTATTTTTAGAGGCAAAAACCTTTGAAATACTAAAACCGGAGGAAGTCATCTTAGAGC
>WFPT01000194.1 GCA_015487365.1 Aquificaceae bacterium | reverse complement strand
GGTTTAAACCTTTACCTATTTCACTTATTGTTTTTCCTTCAACCAGGACGGAGGAGGAAGTAACCCTTTGAACCAAAACCCTCATAGCTTTAAGGTTCTTATAGAATCCAAAAGGGCTAAAAACTGCTTGGTTTCCTTTACATCATGAACCCTTACTATCTTTGCCCCTCCCAAAACCGCAAAGGTTAGGGCTCCCAAAGAGCCGTAAAGCCTTTCCTTTGGCTCCGTATCTAAGTTTAGGAGGAGTTTTAAGACTACTCCTACGAAGGACTTCCTTGAAACTCCTACAAGGATTGGATAGCCCAAGACCCTAAGTTCAGAAATTCTCTTTAATATTTCTAAGTTGTGCTCGGGTAATTTTCCAAAGCCTATACCCGGGTCTATTATTAGTCTGTCCTCCCTCTCATACCCCCTTTCTTTAAGCTCCTTTATCCTCTCTTCTATCCAACTTGTTATTTCCCCAACCACGTCCCCGTAGGTTATGTTCATACTCTTCCAAATTTCAGGCCTTCCCTTTATGTGGTTTATCACATAAGGGCACTGGTATTGGGCCACCACCTCATACATCCTTTTGTCAAAGGTTCCACCGCTTATGTCGTTGATTAGGTCCGCCCCTTCCTCTAAGCAAATCCTTGCTACCTCGGACTTGTAAGTATCTACGGATATAAAAGTTTTTGGTAGCTCCTTCCTAACCTCCCTTAAAACGGGTAGGACCCTTTTTAGTTCTTCTTCTACGCTTATCCTCTTAGAGCCAGGTCTTGTGCTCTCACCCCCTATGTCTATAATTTCCGCCCCCTCCTCAGCCATTTCAAGGGCCCTTTTAATAGCTTTTTCCCTTTTGAAGAACTCACCTCCGTCAGAAAAGGAATCGGGGGTTACGTTTAAAACCCCCATGACTACGGTTTTGTTGTAGGGTAAGGGTAAAACCTTTGCGTTGTATTCTATCTTAAAGTTATCCCTCTTAAACCTTTGGACAGCTTCCAGGATTTCCTGGACCTTCTTGGGGCAGTCCTTTGAGAGGACTTTTAGGTACTCCTTAATTTTTAGGAGGGTTGAGCAGATTAGGATTTTCCCCTTTCCCCTTATTAGTAAAATCCCTTCCCAACTTTTAAAGCAGGGGCTTTCCTCTAACTCTAAGCATAGGGTGTTTGCACCCTCTCTTAATTCAAAGGCCCTTTTGTAAAATACCTCGTACCTTTCCTTTAAAAACCTGTAAAAGTCCTCCTCCGATTTAAACTCCCTAATCCTTATCATCCAAGACCTTAATGCAGGGTAGGTCGTTTCCCTCCAAAAGCTTTAAGAAGGCTCCCCCTCCCGTGGAAACGAAGTCTATGGAATCGTAAAGGCCAGCCCTGTGGATTGCATAGTCCGTATCTCCACCACCCGCAATGGTGAGGGCGGGGGATTCGGCCACCATCTTGGCGGTCTGGAAGGTCCCCTCCTTAAAGCGGTCCAGCTCAAAGACACCCATGGGTCCGTTCCAAATTACGGTCTGGGCGTCCCTTAAAACTTCCCTTAGAAGGGAGAGGGAGACGGGTCCTATGTCTAAGCCCATCCAGCCCTTTGGTATCTCCTGCCAGGGGACGACTTTCGTAGGGGTGTTGTCGGAAACCTCCTTACCTATTACAAAATCCACGGGAAGGTAAAGCTTTACGTCTAACTTTTTGGCTACGTCAAGGATGTCCCTTGCAACCCCAATCAGCTCCTCTTCCACCAGGGAGCTCCCCACCTCATAGCCTAAGCTCTTTATGAAGGTAAAGGCCATGGCCCCACCTATGAAGAGCTTGTCCATCCTCCTTAAAAGGTTCTTTATTATTCCAAGCTTTGAGGAAACTTTGGCACCACCAAGGAGGGCAACGACCGGCCTTTGGGGGTCTATTAAAGCTTTTCTAAAGTAGTTTATCTCCTTTTCCAGCAAAAAGCCCATAACCGCTGGCTTTAAAATCTGAGGTAGCAGATAAACGCTTGCGTGCTTCCTGTGGCAAGTTCCAAAGGCATCGTTTACAAAAATTTCGCCCAGCTCGGAGAGTTTTTTGGCAAACTCTTCGTCGCAGGAGGTTTCCCCTTCGTAAAACCTTAAATTTTCCAGGAGGAGGACCTCCCCTTCCTTTAAGGCTTTAACTTTGTTCTTTACCCCATCCCCCACACAGTCGGGGTAAAAATGAACCTCCCTCCCAAGGTGCCTTGAAAGTCTTTTGGCAACGGGCCTTAAACTGAACCTTTCCTCTTTACCCTTTGGTCTCCCCAGGTGTGAGATTAAAATGGTCTTTGCCTTGGCATCTATTAGGTAGTTTATGGTAGGAAGGGAGGCCCTTATGCGTGTATCATCCACTATATTCCCCTGCTCGTCTATGGGCACGTTAAAATCAACCCTCACCAAAACCCTCTTTCCCTTAACTTCCACATCCCTTAAACTCTTTTTCATAGACTATTAATTTTAACAACCTCAGCCTATATTTAGTATAGGTCATGGTAAGGCCTTTACTCTTTTTCCTAACATTTGTCCTTTCCTGCCAAAAGGTTCCAGAGGGTATAGACCTACAAAGGTATAAAAACCAGTTCGTTGAGGGTAAGGTGGTGGTGAAGGAGGAGCTAAAAAAGTTTATCCCCAAGGGGGACTTTTACCTAATAGTTGCGGTTTTAAAGGAGGATAGCCCTATGCCCGTGGCGGTTTTAAGGGTTAAAAACCCCAAGTTCCCCTATCCTTTTAGAATCACCGGTAAAAACAAAATAACCCAGGACAGGTTCATAGAGGGGAGGATTATCTTAAAGGCGAGGATAAGTAAGTCAAGGGGAGCTCAAACCAAGGAGGGGGACCTAATAGGTGTTTTAACTACAAGGGCGGGAACGAGGGACAACCTAATCCTCATAGACACTCTGGTAAAATAAAGATTTAAGGAAGGGTGGCCGAGCGGTCGAAGGCGCACCGCTGGAAACGGTGTGAGGGGTTAAAAGCCCCTCCGAGGGTTCGAATCCCTCCCCTTCCGCCTTTAAAATGGAAAAGGTGGTTTCCATAATAGGGGCGGGGAACGTAGGGGAGCACACCGCAAGTTTAATAGTTTTAAGGGAACTTGCAAACGTAAGGCTCTTTGACCTTCCAAGGAAAACCCAAGAGGGGGTCTTGGAGCCCGTAAAGGGTAAGGCCTTGGACTTACAGCAGATGGCGGGTGCCCTGAACCTGGACGTTAAGGTGGAGGGCTACACGGTAAGCCCAGAAGGTGAGGGTTATGAGGCCCTTGAAGGCTCGGATTTGGTGGTTATAACCGCGGGCTTCCCAAGGAGGCCTGGGATGAGTAGGGAGGACCTCCTTGAAAAGAACATTCAGATAATAAAGGTTTTGGCAAAGAGGGTTTCCCAGTTCTGTCCCGAAAGCGTAGTTATAGTGGTTTCCAACCCCGTGGATGTTTTAACCTACGCCTTTTTAAAGCTCAGTGGATTTGACAGGAGGAAAGTTATAGGTATGGCGGGAATTTTGGATTCCGCCCGCTTTAAAACCTTCTTAGCCCAGAAGCTAAGGGTTTCCGTTTCCAACATAAACTCCTACGTTATCGGTGGGCACGGGGATGAGATGGTTCCCCTTACCTCCTCTTCAAGGGTTGGGGGCCTTCCCCTAAAAGAGTTGATTGAT
>WFPT01000193.1 GCA_015487365.1 Aquificaceae bacterium | reverse complement strand
GAGATACGGTTATGGCTTTGCTCCTCTTTGCTAAGAAAAAGAGGGGTGAGCCCTACCTAATCCTTTCAAGGACTCACCCTAAGTTTTTAATAGAGCTCCTAAAAAGGGAAGTTCCGGAGATAGTGGAGGGGGAGGTGGAAATTAAAGGGGTTGCGAGGGAGCCAGGGGTTAGGTCAAAGGTTTGCGTTTTTTCTAAAAACCCCAAGATAGACCCCCTGTCTCTGGTAATAGGCTACGGGGGAAGTAGGATAAGACCCGTCTCAGAGGAGCTCAGGGGTGAAAGGATTGACGTGGTGAGGTGGTCTCAGGACCTAAAAGAGCTGATAAAGAACCTACTCCAACCCGCTCAGGTTTTAGAGGTAAGACTCCTTGAAAACGGTAAGAGGGTGGAAGTTTGTGTCCCCAAGGAGCAGGTCTCCCTGGCCATAGGTAAGGGGGGCATAAACGTAAAGCTGGCCACCAAGTTGATAAACCTAAGGATAGACGTTCTCTCCGATGAGGACTGTAAGAAAATCAAAGAGCTTGAAAAATCCCAAAATTAGACTATCTTTAAGTGTTAGTATGGAGGGTGTCCAAAAACCGCCTGCCGGGTCCGTGGGCACCCTAAAAGGGCGGGATACAAATAACCCGGCACCCGGGCTAAACCCCTTAGCTCGGGTAAAAGGAGAGGGGTGATGTATTACGTAGCAAAGGTCATAGACGACGAGTGTAAGAAGTATAACTGCAAGCAGTGCACCCTCTTTTGCCCAGAGCCCAACACTTTAATGTACGACGACGGTGAGCACCACGCATACGTAATTTACGAGCGCTGTAAGGGTTGTGCCCTGTGCGTTTACGTTTGCTCAAACCTGCTAAAAAGGAACGCCATAGAGATGGTGATGACGGAGGAGTTGGAGGAGCAGAAGGCCTGATGTTTTGGCTCTTACTCCTTCTGTTCTTTTTGGTAAGTTTCCTCTTAGTAGTTTCCGTGTTGCTCCAAAAGGGGGAATCGGATGTAGGCTCAGCCTTTGGCTCTGGTATGGGACAGGGTATATTCGGAGCGGGGGGAGTGGATACGATTTTAACCAAGGCAACCTACTACTTGGGAGCCCTCTTTATAGTCCTTGCCCTCCTCCTTGCCCTCTTCCCACCCAAAAATGTTTCAAGGGTTGAGAAGTATCTTAAACAAAGTCAAACTCGGGGAAAGGGAAGTCCTACTAATCCTCTCACACCTCTTAAAGGAAAGTCCCTCCCAAGTCCTCCTCAGGGAAAACTTCCCCCCTGAAATCTTGCAAAGGTTAAAGGAGTTTGAAAGGAAACGCTTAGAGGGTTACCCCTTACAATACCTCTTGGGGGAGTGGGAATTTTACGGGAGGGTCTTTAAAGTGAAGGAAGGGGTCTTCATACCAAGGCCCGAAACGGAGATTTTGGTAGAGGTTGCCCTAAAAGTTATAAAGGAGAAGGACTTTAAGGTTGGAGCGGAGGTGGGAGGGGGAACGGGTTGCATATCCATAACTTTGCTCCTTGAAAGACAGAACCTAAGAATGTTCGTCAGTGAGATTAACGATAAGGCCTTGGAGCTGATGGAAGAAAACGCAAAGATGCACGGGGTCAATAGTAGGCTTTACCTAAAAAGGGGTGAATACTTAAAGCCCTTTAAAAATTTAAAGTTTGACTTTATAGTATCAAACCCACCCTACATACCAAAGGATGACTGGGAAAAGCTACCAAAGGAGGTAAAGAGGGAAGGTTACAGCTCCCTAATAGGGGGTGAGGACGGCTTAGAATTTTACAAAGAGGCTAAAAAATTTTTAGGGAGCAACTTAAAGAAGGGAGGCTTTGCCCTCTTTGAAATAAACCCAAAGCACTCTAAAACTTTGAGGGAGCTCTTTAAGGACTTTAAAGCCCAAATCTTAAAGGATTACGAAGGAAGGGACAGGTTTATCCTGATATGGAATACCTGAGTTTTTTAATAGGCATTATCTTCTTCGTAGCCCTTGAAGGCTTCTTCTCCGGCTCAGAGGTAGCTCTTATTTATTCAAACAAGGGTAGGTTAAAGGCCCTATATAAGAAAAAAAAGTATAGCTTTGTTAAAAACTTTTTAGAAAAACCCGAGGAATTTATAACACTAACTATGCTGGGATACTCAGTATGCATAGCCTTTGCCTCAACCCTTTACACAATTTTTTTAATAAAT
>WFPT01000192.1 GCA_015487365.1 Aquificaceae bacterium | reverse complement strand
GTTTAGGGTAGTTTCCACCTCATCCTTTTGGCTCGTTTCAATTCCCAAGAGGGCATTGGTTAGGTTTAAGGCAGTGGTTTTGTTAAAGGAAAAGAATGCAAAGGAAACGCCTCCATAGGGCTTTACCTCTACCCCTAAGGCCAAAGAGATTAAAGTAAGTAAAGTTAAAAGTTTCCTCATCTTACGCACCTCCTTTAAATTTTGTAGGCACTTTCGCCGTGAAGGCTTTCGTCAAGGCCGTAAGTTTCCTCCTCCTCTGAAACCCTTAGGCCTAAGAGGGCCTTTAAAATTAGACCTATTAGGAAGGTTAGGAGAGCTGAGTAAAGGATGGTAGCTAAAACTCCCTTAATCTGGATTAAAACTTGCTCAGGGTTTCCGTAAAGGAGTCCCTTTGCACCGTTTACCTCTGGGTTTGCAAACACACCGGTAAGAATTGCACCCACTATTCCCGCCACTCCGTGGATTCCGAAAACATCAAGGGCGTCGTCATAACCAAACTTGCCCTTTACCTTTGCCACCATATAGTAGGATACGGGGGAGGAGAGGAAGCCTATTATTATAGAGCCCGTTGGATTTACAAAACCCGCAGCGGGAGTGA
This sequence comes from Aquificaceae bacterium, assembly GCA_015487365.1. Classification (GTDB taxonomy): domain Bacteria; phylum Aquificota; class Aquificia; order Aquificales; family Aquificaceae; genus S012-77. The sequence goes on along the minus strand of WFPT01000192.1, from coordinate 3,603 downwards.
TGGCTACAAGGCCCGTTATTATACCCGAGGCCATACCTACTACGGTAGGTTTTTTGCTAACAAGCCACTCTACGAGCATCCAGCTGAGCATGGAGGAGGAGGTGGCCAAGGTGGTATTTACCATGGCATAAACCGCAACTTCATCGGCAGATAGTGCTGAGCCAGCGTTAAAACCAAACCAGCCAAACCATAGAATCCCGCTACCCAAAACTACCAAGGGTATGTTGTTGGGGACTAAGTAAGGCTCCTTCCTTTTACCTAAGAGGAGGGATAGAACTAAGGCAGAAATACCCGCATTAATATGGACTACCGTTCCACCCGCAAAGTCAAGGGCTCCATCCTTTGCCAAAAAGCCTCCTCCCCATACCCAGTGGGCAACCTCCGGATAGACCAAAAGGCTCCAAAGGATTGAAAAGAGGACCCAAGAGGAGAACTTCATCCTCCCCACCACCGCACCACTTATTAGGGCTGTGGTTATGGTGGCAAAGGTCAGCTGGAACATAAAGTCCAAGAGGGCTGGGTAGTGGGTGTCTGGGTTTATTCCTTTAATACCTTTTCCCATAAAGTATTGGAAGGGATTACCTACAAAACCCCCTAAGTCCTTCCCGTAGGCTAAGGAATAGCCCATGAAAAACCAAGTTAGACTTACCAGAGCAAAGGAAACCAAGGACATAGCTAAGGTGTTTAGGATGCTCTTGCTCTTGTCAAGGCCACCGTAAAAGAGGGCCAAACCTGGAACCGTCATAAAGACCACCAAAGCGGAAGAAATGAGCATCCAGGTGGTGTTACCCGTATCCAGCCCATTACCCTCTGAGGCAAAGAGGGGAAAACTAAAAATTAAAAGTAAAAGTAAAATCCCCATGACCTTCCACCTCCCTTTGGTTTTTTTAAAAAAGTATGGAAAACCCCCTTGAAGGGCTCAGGGATTACACACTTTCATAATGGGACTAATATTATAGCACACTTTTTTTATATTGCTTCCTCTCCCCTTTCTCCGGTCCTAATCCTTATTACGTCCTCAACGGGAATTATGAATATCTTCCCATCACCTACCCTACCCGTTTGGGCGGTCTTTATTATGGTTTCCACTACCTTTTCCACTTCCTCGTCCTTTACCACCACCTCTATTTTTACCTTCGGGAGCAAATCCACCACGTATTCCATTCCACGGTAAATTTCCGTATGACCCTTTTGCTTACCAAAACCCTTAACCTCGGTAACGGTCATACCCCCAACTCCAATTTTGGCCAGCGCATCCTTTACCTCATCCAACTTAAAGGGCTTTATTATGGCCTCAACCTTCTTCATAATGGGACTTACATTTTAACAGTAAAGGCCTCTTCTTGTCAAGTGATTAAGAGGTCAGGTTTTAGTATAATATAAGGGAGGAAAACTTTGTAGGGAGGTTTTGCCATGAGGAAGTTTTTAGTCTTACTCTTAGTCCTTCCCCTGTTTGGGGTGGATAAGCTTATTTTAAAGAAGCCACCCGAGTCCCTGTCCAAGTATTACCCCCCCAAGTCCAAGAGGTTTGAGTGGATAGGCAATATGTTTGAGATGGCAACCTCCATTACGGGAATCTTTGTAAATATTAACGAGGGGAGGTGGGATAGGGCAAAGGAGTGGGCGGAAAGGCTCTCTAAGACTTATGAAAGGACTTCCAAGATGGTCCCCGAGTGGAAGAAGTTCTTTAAGTTAGAATTGGCAAGGAATGTGGTCAGGGAGGTAGAAAGGAAAAACGTAAAGGGAGTAGTTAGGGCGGTAAAGAAGTTGGGTAAAACCTGCCAAAGGTGTCACAGCCAAAACCTCCTAAGTGTAAAGCTCCTTTACCACTTCCCCAGTTATGAGAACATAAAGGTGGAAGACCCCGTAGATTTTAGTGAGGTTAAGTTCCACAAGTATATGGAAAAGTTGGCCAAGGACTTTAAGACCATAAGAGTATTTTTAGTGGAAAGGGAATACAAAAAACTCTCTAAAAAGACCCAAGAATTCGTTGAAAGGTTTAAAGGTTTAAAGCAAACCTGTCAAAAGTGCCACAACTCCGACGAAGAGGTAGCTCCCTTTGTAGGAAAGTCCTTTGAAAAGGCCTTAAACAATTTGCTTACTCTGGTAAAGAATAAGGAATTTAAGAAGGTTCCAATGGCCCTTATGATAAGTGCCTCCTACTGCTCCAAGTGCCATAACGTCCATCAGATACCCGCAATAGTCAGGGAAGCTTTTAGCAGGTGAAACTTTTAGCTTTCCTTTCCCTCTTCCTCCTTTCCTGTTCAACCCTTGAAAGGGTTTTTGTGGAGGAGGACCTCCTTAAAAGGCCACCCGCAAAGAGGTGCTCTGAGTGCCACCAGAAGATATACAGGGAGTGGTTAAAGAGTAGGCACCACCTGGCATACACAAGTAAAGACTTTATAAGGACTACGGAAAATTACAGTAAGTTAAAGTGCCTTTCCTGTCACGCTCCCCACCAGGTGGAGCCGGGTAAAAGACCCGCTTTGAGGAAGGTTTTTTTAAAGGATGGGGTAAATTGTGCGGGTTGCCATTACAGGGGGGAGGACTTAAAGGGTTTTATGTATGGGCCCTACAAGGTCTTCTCCCCTCCCCACCCCTCCAAAAGGGATAAAAACTTTACCTCCTCCCTCTACTGCTCTTCGTGCCATCAAAGGACCTACAAGGAGTGGAAGGAGGCAAAGGTTAGTAAAAGCTGTCAGAGTTGCCACATGCCCTACTTGGGTAAGGACGACCTTATACAAAAGTTTCCCTTTGACCTCTTTCACTTGGCCAAGGAAAGGCACTCCCACTCCTTCCCCTCCTTAAAGGCAAAGGAGGAGGACCTTAAAATAACCCTAGAAGGTAACAGGTTAAAGATAGTTAATGTAGGGATTCCCCACAACTTACCCACCGCGGACCACGGCTCCCCCAAGTATTACCTTATTGTGGAAGGTAAAGGCTTTATTATAAAAAGACTTTTTACTCCAAAGCTGAGGGTCTTAAAGTATAAGGAGCCCCTTTACCTGGAAGTTCCTAGCACGGAGGAGTTAAAGGTTTCCCTTTACAGGAGGCTCAGTTGGTCTAAAAGAAGGGAGCTCGTCCTCTCAAAAGTTCTAAGAGCTTCCCCTTCCAGCGTAAGTTATCAACGCTGAGGCTAACCTCCCAATTTTTTAGGTTTAAAATTCCACCCTTTGGAAAGAGCTCCCCCTCCCCCCTCCTACTTATACCAAGACTCCTTATATAAAGGTTAAAGTGGTTTTCCCTAAAATCCAACCTAAAATCTCTAACGGGTATTAGCCCAAGGAGTAACTCCTTTAAGTTTATTTTGCCGTTAATCTTTCCACCCTCGTAGGTAAGGTTTATACTTAGCTCCTTTAAGTCTTTAAGGCAGGTCAGTTTCCCTTTGGCCTTAAAGAGCCTTACCTCCAACCTACTCCCCTCACACTCTAAGGTTAATGTTGGTGGAAGTAATCTTAAATCTATACTTTTAAACTCTCCAACCTCCCTACTTTTAAAAAAAACCCTTACCTTAACAAGTTTAAGCCTTAAAGGACTTTCCCTTACCTTCTCTTCAAGCGTAAAGATATTATTCTTTTTGAGTAAGTAATTTATAAACAAATA
>WFPT01000191.1 GCA_015487365.1 Aquificaceae bacterium | reverse complement strand
CTTTATTACCTCCACCCATCCCTTTACAAAGCCCGAAACGTAGGCCCTCTTTTTAGCCTCTAAGATTAGGTCCTTACCCTTTACTATTATCCCTACAAGGATTGCAATTATAACCAAGGCCAAGGCAAGCTCTACTAAGGAAAACCCCTTCTTCATCATTGCGGGGGCTGTGCTTCAACACTTATGGCAAGGTCGTAGCAACCTGATACATAAGAAGTTACTGAGCCGTTTGTGGGTATGTTGGGAAAGGTTGCGGGAGTGTATATTTGGTTGGTTGCGTTTGCAGTATCATAGCAGGTGCTTTGGGCTGCCACTATGTCTCCACTGTTTGGTCTTCCATCGTCATACCAGGTGTCAATACCTTGGGCCAAACCCGCTGGGACCGCAAATAGGTAAAACCTGTTAGTAGTCCTATCATAACCTACATAAACTACCGCATAACCTCCTCCTACCGCCTCTGACCTTACCACACCACCCCAAGGAGTAGTCCCATCTGGACATATGTTTGCACCAACTATATTAACCTTGGCCTTTGATTTTAAGACCGTGCATAAATCAACTTCCATTAGGTTTTTAACGGTATTATAGCTGGCATTATCGCTTAGAGCAAAGGATATGTTAGTGGAGGTTCCAAGTATCTGGTCCATTATTCCGTCTCCTACCATCTGCTCCATCAGGGTCTTCCACTTCATAGCGTAAGTTTGGGCAAACCTCTTCCTTTGGGCCTCCCTAATTAGGTCCCTTCCCTTCATGATGGCACCGATGATAATACCGATAATGACCAAAACGATTGCAATTTCAATAAGGGTGAAACCCTTTCTCATCTCCTCCACCTCCTAAGTTTTTATATAAATTTAGCACCAAAGGGTTAAACTTTTGTAAAAATTACGTTAAAAGATTAGGACCTTGTCCGCTTCTAGGGCCCGGATTGCAAACTCACTGGCGGGAACCACCTCATCCAGCTCCTCTATTAGGTCCTCTTCTTTTAAGTTTGCAGAGTCTAAGGCCTGCTTACAGGAAACAAACTTAACTCCCGCAACCTTTGCATCCTTCATAAACTCATAAACGCTTCTAACCTTTTCTCCACAACTTGCATTCTTTGGATAGAGGTTTTGGGCCACCCCCTTCTTTAAGAGATTTACACCGTCCATGTTGAAGAAGACTTCAACGTAGGCGTCGTTAGAGGCAAGGAGGGTTGCAATGTAAAAGGGGGTGGCACACCTCCAAGGTGTTTTTGGACCCGATGTCATAAGGATTAAAACCTTCTTTTCTTCCATCAGGCAAGGCCTAAGCTCCTCAAAACCGGTAATGGGTCCGAGAGGTTGTCCTGCAACTTTACATCGCTGGCACTATAACCAAAGGCTATACCTAAGAGTTGGGTAAAGTATGCTGCGGGAACATCCACATCCTTTTCTCCCTTTAAGATTAGGCGGTAGCGATACATCTCCAAAGAAGCATGACAAAGGGGACACTCGGTGGCTATAATGTGGGCTCCATTTTTCTTTGCGGTCTGTAGTATCATCTTTACAAACCTTTCGGAAACTTCTTCGTCGGAAAGGGAGTGGGGACCTCCACAGCATTGGGTGTGCATGGGTTCAAAATCTACGCTTTGGGCTCCCGCAGCCTCTAAGAGGGCGTTCATATAAAAGGGATGCTCGTCATCGTCCGCGGTAATCCTCCTCCTTGGCCTTGCCCTTTCGTCCTCACCTCCCTTGTGGGAGTAGGTTCTGGAATAAAAGTGGGGTCTTGTGTATAGACAGCCGTAGTAGTTTGCAACCTTTAAACCCTTTAAGGGTCTTTTGGTCCTTTCCTTTACCTTCTCTGGCCCAGCTTCTGTATAAAGCCATTCCAACAGATGGTAGGTTTGGGGTATTTCGTCCAAGGGCTCAACTCCCCCCTCCTTTAAAAGCTCATTTACCTTATCAAGGAGTCCGTCCTGGGTTTCTAAGAAGTATTCAGCCCTCTGTAAGGAAAAAGAGCATCCATTACAGGGAGCTACTATGGCTTTGTGTCCCTGTTGCCTTGCCAAGGACATGTTTCTGGCATTTAAGAGGAGGGTTCCCATAAAGGATACATTCTTGGTCTCCATAGCACCACAGCAGTTGTAGTCTTCAAGGTAGTCAAGCTCTAAACCAAGCTCCTTTACCACAATCCTTGTAGAAACATCGTAGGCCCTTGAAGCACCCTCTAAGGAGCAACCCGGATAGTATGCAACCCTCTTTCCTATCATTTTGCCTCCTCCTTTATTACTTTTCTTAAAACCTGTCTAAACCTGTTCCAGTTTTTAGTCCTTGGGTGGAAGAGCATGTGCTTTGCGTTAAGCATTAAAAAGCTTATGTTCATACTCTTTATGGGTTTTTTGACCATATCCTTTAACCACTTGGGAGTTCCCCCTAAGAAGGGTATTGGCTTCCTCAGGATTGGGTCCTTTACTATCTTATAACCCTGCTTTTCCAGCCAACCAAAGAGCAACTCTCCGTCCTCTATCCTTCCGTATTCTACGACCGTATCTAAGAAGAACTTGTCAAACTTCTTGGAGGGATACTCTTCTATAAGTCCCCTCCTTGCCATTACCCTTAAAATGGCCTTTAATACCTCTTCTACCAAAACTCCCTTTGGGCATCTGTGGGTGCATTTGTGGCAGGATACGCACCTCCACATAACGTCCGCTCTCTTTTGGAGCTCATCCAAAAGGCCTAACCTTGCAAGGTGTATAAAGTGCCTCGGGTTGTATCTTTCGTCCCAGTAGTTATGGACAGGGCAGGAGGCGGTGCAGTAGGAGCACTGGTAGCATTGGAGGATGGTCTTACCTTCTGGCTCCTTTAAAACTTCGTCTAAAAAGGAAGTATCGTAGTCTTCTATGACCCTCGGTAGGATTATGAGGTTCCAGTCCCCGGAAACGTCTATACCGTCTACTACTAATTTCTCCTTCCTTAAAATCCTGTCCTCTTCTACTAATGACCTCTCGTGTATTGCCATCCTTACACCTCCTTATAAATTATTGGGGCATTAACCCCTAAAAGTCTCTTGGCCATAACACTTGCGGGAGGGAAGAAACCCTTGGCAGAGTGCATGGTAGAAAGGGTCATATAATCCACATAGGTTCCATAAATTACCGCCAAAAATATATCCACAAAGAAGTAGTCCTCCACCTTTAAGCCAAATTCCTTTAAAAGCTCGTAAATTTGCTTGTAAATTTCTTCAAACTCCTCGTAGGTCGTCCCAAACATCTGTCTCCCTTTGCCACCAACGGGGGGCTCTTCCTTTAAAAAGACTACCGCTCCCGTTTCCGTTTGT
>WFPT01000190.1 GCA_015487365.1 Aquificaceae bacterium | reverse complement strand
GTTTATGGTTATAATCCCCTTGGAGTGGAGGTAAAGTAAAGTTATAAAGTAAAGACCTAAAAAGAGCATGAAAAACTTTAAAATTCTCTTTACGGTAAAGCCTACCACAAAACCTAAAAATCCCGCATAGCCCAAGTCGTAGAGAAGGTGGATTTTACCTTCAAGGAGTTGATTCAAGTCCAAGCTTGCTCTCCTCCTCCGCGGTCATGGTGCATTTTCCCTCGTACTTTGCCCCCTCTTCAATTACCAATATCTCCGTTTGGATGTCTCCTTCCAGAACCGCCCCCTTCTTTAACTCCAACCTCTTACACTTTACGTTACCTATAACCTGGCCGTAGATGACCACCTCGTCCGACTCAACGTCCCCTTCCACCCTACCGGACTCACCAATTATTACCAAACCGTGTCCCTTAATGTTGCCCTTAATGGTCCCTTCAATCTTCGTTCCCGAGGCTATGCTAAGGTTTCCTTCAAAGAGACACCCTTCCCCTATTAGCGTCTTTATAGCCTCACCACCCATGCTAAACTCCTCCCTCTTTGTTTTTTTCCTTCCACCTCCAAACATTTTCTCACCTCATATACATATAATAAACCGGATTTACGTGTCTAAAACCCTTTACTATTTCATAGTGAAGGTGGGGACCCGTGGACCTACCCGTGTTACCCACAAAGCCTATAACTTGACCCACCTTCACCCTCTGTCCCTTCCTCACCACTATTCTGGATAGGTGTGCGTAAAGGGTCCTATAACCAAAACTGTGCCTTATTATAACCACCTTACCGTAAGTCCCCCACCTTCCCGCAAAGAGGACCACTCCGTCCGCGGTAGCCCTTACGGGTGTCCCGTACCTTGCCTTTATATCCACCCCGTAGTGAAACTCTATCCTGTGAAGGAGAGGATGGAACCTGTAACCGTATCCAGAGGTTATCCTTCCAAAGACGGGGGGACCTATGGGTATCTTTTGTAAGACTTCATATATGTCCCTTGCGTTGCTATAAACGTAGTCTAAGTGATTCAGGTCCTCATAAGTTCCCCTCTTTATAAAGGAGGGTAGGCTTATACCTTTACTGTCTAAAAACTTTTGTATTTCAAAGAGGGTATCCTCTATCTGGGCTATCTTTGAGTTTGCCTTCCTAAGCTTTATGTTTTCGTTGGTTATGTGGCTGAGGCTGTAAAGGAGAATGAGTTGGTCTTTGTTGGCCCTTACGATTTTTTTGTAATACTGATAGACCTTTATGTAGGTTCCAACGGAAAAGGAAACGAAGAAGAGGACGAAGAAGAAGAGGAACTTTAAGTAGGATTTTTTTATGGAAAAGAACTTGGATCTCTTACCGTCAAAGCTCGTAATTATTATGTTTAACCGGTCCTTCTCCATTTTAAAGTTAATTATAGCAAACTTAGCTTTCTAAGAGTTTTCTGGCCTCCCTTTCGTCGGGAACACCTACAAAGGCCAGTTTCCCATCCACTATTGAGGAAGGAACGCTCCTTATCATAAGCTTACTTACCCAATACCTACCCTCCTTGCTGGTTACGTCCAAGACCTCGTAGTCAAAGTCGTACTCTTCTTTTAGTTTTCTCCAAAGGGCATCCGCGTTAGGGCAGGTGGGACACCACCTTGAAACCAAAAGTATAACCTTCTTTTTCATCACACGCACCTCATACAGACTATATCGTATTCGTCTATGTATTCCTTAATTTTTTTTAGGGCCTCCTCACCTTTTATTAAACCCTTTAAATCCCTTTCAAGGTTTGTAGGTTTTACCTTCACTATCCAGGCTTCCCCGTAGGGGTCTATGTTTATAAGGTTTGGGTCCTCTAAAACCTTTTTATTTACTTCAACCACTTCCCCCTCCACCAGGGCGGGTATAGGTCCAGCCCACTTTCCACTTTCTAAGGTAGCAATAGGCCTACCCCTTTTAACTTTACTACCTACCCCCTTTACCCTTATGTGGAGTAGTCTTCCCGCCCTTGTCTGTCCAACGTCCATTAGACCTAAGGTAACGCTCTCTGGACCATCAACCCTAAGCCAGGTTTGACTTTCAACCTCATAGTATAGCTCCTTTGGTATCACACAACCCTGATATTCCCAGTAGTCCATACCTTATATTATAAAAGCTTCTTGTGGTAAAATAAAGTCCGTTATGGATTTTAGGCTTTCCCAAAAAAACTTTTCAAGGGAGGATTTAAAATGGAAAAGGCCCTCGGACTGCATATCTTAGCGGACCTATACGAGGTGGAGGGGGAGAAGATAGACAGGGTTGAGGATGTGAGGGAGCTCCTTGAAGGGGCGGTTAGGTTTGCAAAGCTAACCAAGATATCGTCGCACTACTACCAGTTTAAACCCTACGGTGCAACGGGGGTTATACTTTTGGCGGAATCCCACATGTCCATCCACACCTGGCCCGAATACGGGATAGCTACCTTGGACATTTACACGTGCGGTGATAAGGGGAAGGCCTTTAAAGCCCTTGAATACGTCATTTCCCAGCTAAAACCCGCCAAGGTAGAAAAGTTTATCCACGAGAGGGGAGACCTAAAAAAGGTGGAAAGGCAACTCCTTAAAACGCCATGAAGGTTTGCGTTCTGATAAAGGGTGAGCCCTTCTCTTGGTATTGCCACGAGGGTCTTAGGATAACCTTGGCCTTGGCTATGAACAACGAAGTTTATCTCATCTTCTTAAAGGACGGAGTTTACGCCCTAACCGACTGGAAGCCCCAGGAGCTATACATCCAACCCTTTGAAAAGATATTCCAGCTCTTCCCCAGTATGGAGAACTTAAAGGTTTTGGTGGAAGAGGAAAGTTTAAGGGTGAGGGGTTTAAAAAAGTCGGAGCTAAAAGTTGAATGCGAAATAGTTAATGAGCAAAGGATAGGGGAGTTGATTTCAAGCTCCAAGGGGGTAATGGTATGGTAAAGACACTCTGGCTCGTAAGGAAGCTTGGAGAGTTTCCCTCGGAGCTGGTAAAGGAGGGGGATGTGGTCATCCTAATTCAGGATGGGGTTTTGAGGGCCCCAAGTAGGGAAAATTGGTTCGTATGTAAGGAGGATGCCCAAGCGAGGGGTTTAGAGTATGAGGAAGGTTTAACAAAGTCCTATAAAGAGGTGGTGAAGCTCCTAAAAGAGTGCGAAAGGGTGGTAGTATGGTAAAGAGGGTAGTTTTAGCCTACTCGGGTGGTTTGGACACGTCCGTCTTGGTTAGATACTTGAAGGAAAAGGGTTTTGAGGTTATAACCTACACCGCAAACGTAGGGCAGAGGGAAGATTTAAGTAAAATACCCGAAAAGGCAAAGCTGTCGGGGGCGGTTGAAAGTGTGGTAGAAGACCTAAGGGAAGAGTTTGCAAGGGAATACTGCCTCCCCACTTTAAGGGCTCTGGCCCTCTACGAGGGTAAATACCCCCTGAGTGCTTCCCTTTCAAGGCCCCTAATAGCTAAAAGGTTGGTCTATTGGGCAGAGAGGTTTAAGGCAAAGTACGTTGCCCACGGCTCCACGGGAAAGGGGAACGACCAGGTCAGGTTTGAGCTATCCGTATGGGCCCTAAACCCTGACCTTGAAGTATTAGCCCCGGTGAGGGAGTGGGAGTTTAAGTCCAGGGAAGAGGAGGTAGAATACGCAAAAAAGTTTAAAATACCCGTAAAAGTAACAAAGGAAAAGCCTTACTCCATAGACGAAAACCTCTGGGGGGTTTCCATAGAGTGCGGACCCTTGGAGGACCTCACCAAGGAGCCCCCAAGGGACACCTATCTGATAACCGTTCCCCCAGAAGAGGCGGGTGAGGGGGAAGAGGTTGAACTGGAGTTTGAGGAGGGAACTCCCGTAGCCCTAAACGGAAAAAGGTATAAGCTTTTGCACGAGCTCGTTGAGGAGCTAAACAGAGTGGGAGGAAGGAACGCAATAGGTAGGATAGACCTATTGGAGGATAGGTTGGTGGGTATAAAGAGTAGGGAAATTTACGAAAGTCCGGGGGCCATCATCCTCTACAAGGCCCTTGAAGAGCTTTATCATATGGTCTTAGACAGGTTTTCCCTTGATTACTTTTTAAGGAATGTCCCCTTGGAGTATGCAAAGCTCGTTTATGAAGGGCTTTGGTTTTCACCTATAAGGGAGGCCCTTGACAAACTAACCGGTGAGCTCTGTAAGAGGGCAACGGGTAAAGTTAAACTAAAACTTTACAAGGGTAACTTAAAGGTCCTTTCAAGGAGCTCCCCCTACTCCCTTTACGAGGAGGAGTTAGCTACCTACGGGGAAGGGGACAGCTTTGAGCACTTGGCGGGTAAATACTTTACCAAGGTCTTTGGACTACCCTTAAAGGTTTTGGGAAAGAGAAGGGTTGAAGGTTAAAGTTCCAGCTTCCACCACAAACTTTGGAAGTGGATTTGATAGTTTCGGTTTGGCCCTAAACCTCTTCAACGAGTTTTACGTAGAAGAGTCAGAAAATTATAAGGTAACCTATGAAGGCCATTCCTTAAAGGGGGAAGACCTATTCTTAAAGGCATACAGGTTCGTCTGTAAAGAGTTTGGGAGGGAGGCTCCCGTAGAGGTAAGGCAAAGGATTAGGGTTCCAATAGGAAGGGGGTTGGGCTCCTCCGCTACCGCCATAGTTGGAGGGATAGAAAGCGCCCTTAAAATTTTAAGGGAGGAAGTCCCCTTGAAGGAAAAGCTTAGGTGGGCCTTAAACTTTGAACCCCACCCCGACAACCTAATCCCAGCTTTTGTAGGAGGTTTTACCCTCATCTACGGGGAAGACTTTTTAAAGTTAAGTTTTCCAGAGGAATTGAACCTTTACTTTTTGGTCCCAGACTTTGAAATTTCAACTAATTTGGCAAGAAAAGTTTTAAAAAGGGAAGTAAGTTTAGAGGATGCAGTGTTCAATTTAAGGAGGTCCTCCCTTTTCATCTATTCACTGTTAAAAAGGGAATTTTCTTTGTTAAGTTTGGCCCTTGAAGACAAAATCCATCAACCTTACAGGATAAAGTTAATAAGGGGGGGTAAAGAGGTAATGGAAAGGGCAAAGAGTCTGAACTTACCCATATTTATAAGTGGC
>WFPT01000189.1 GCA_015487365.1 Aquificaceae bacterium | reverse complement strand
GAGGGAGGCAAGACCTACCATAGAAAAGCCTAAGGTTGAGAGCATAAGGGGTGCACCAAAAATTGCCCCCATACCTATTTCCTGTCCCTCCTTTCCTTTAAAAAAAAGTAGGGCTATTAGGGGAATAACGGTTTCAGGTAAGGCGGTCCCAATTGCGGAGATTAAACTCCCCACAACCCCCGTTGAAAGGGAGTGTTTTTGTCCTAAATGTTCCACGCTGTTTGTAAAGAGCTCCGCACAGAGGAGTATTAAGAGCATAGACAGTAGGAAGGTTAAAACTTCCATTTCTTCTTGAATATGTCTCCCAACTTAAAACCGCTCTCTTCTTCCTCCTCCTGTTTTTTAACCACTTCCTGCTCCTTAAACTTCATAGATAGGAGTATCTTCCTTTCCTCCTCGTTTATGTCTGTAATCTCCACTTCAACCTCATCACCCTCTGAAAACCTTATAGACCTTGGGACCTCCACGAAGGGTAGGAAGCCTTCAACCCCCTCTGGGAAAGCTAAGATGGCCCCTATTTTCTTCTTTTCCTTTACTTTCAGTTTTACCCTGTCCCCTACCTTATACTTTTTGAGTATTTCCTCCCAGGGGTTTGGATAAAGTTGCTTTACCCCAAGCTTTATGAAGTTTTCAGAGGCTCCCAAAACCTTAAACTCGTATTCTTTCCCAAGTTCAAAGAATTCCTCAATCCTTGGGTTGTAGGTCCAAGTTAGGTCGGACCTATGGACTACCCCAAATACCCTCCCCTCCTTTATCTTTACTATGGCCTTGGACTTGTCAAACTTTACCACCTCTCCCCTTACCTTCTTATCCTCGTATTCTTTTAAAAAGTCTGAGACCAAAACCCTCTTTATACTACCCAAAATCCTCCTGTTTTCTAAGTCCAGGGAGGTTATAACGAGCTTTACCCTGTCTCCCCTTTTGTAGGGTATTTCTCCCTCCTCCTCCCACATGGCTTCCCTCTGAGGTATGAAGGCATTAACCCCTTCTTCCAATTCCACCAATAGCCCCCCCTGACTTAACTGTATTACCTTTCCCTCCACCACCTTCCCGGTGGGATACTTTTCCTTTACGCTTTCCCAGGGGTCCCCCTTTAACCTCTTTAAGCTAACTATTAAAAATCCTTCCCTCGCCTTCCTTATTACCTTAACCCTAAGGGTTTCCCCCACCTCCGTGTAATCGTAGGGGTTTTTCCTTTCACCCCAAGATAGTTCATCCTTTGGTAGGAAGGCCCTTAAAACCTTCCCTACCAAAAGGGTTATACCCTTTTCCTTATCTATCTTTATAACCCTTCCCTTTATTACTTCCCCTTCCTTTATCCTTTCAAAGAGCCTTTCCCTTAACCTCTCCTCCCTCCAATTTAAAAATTCCTTGTAGGAAACCACTATATTTTCCTTACCCCTTTTTAGGTTTAAGGATTTAATTAAAACGTCTATCTCATCGTCCTTCTTTACCCTCTTTGTAGCCTCCTCCTTTGGTAAAAATCCTTTGTAGCCAAAGTTTAAAAGCTCCACTTCAAAGCCACCGTCAAGCTCCCTCAGAACCTTTACCCTTACGGGTTTTTTATTCTTTGCCCTTTTAAAGAGCTCATCTTTTTTTACCCTCTTTACGTATTCCCTGTAAGAGAGTAGGGGTAAGTCTCCCCTCGGGACCCTCAGGACGACCGCCTTTACGCTTTGGCCCTCTTCTACCTCGGGTAACTCCTCCCTCGGTATTACCCCCTCTACCTTAAAACCTATATCTACAAAAACCGAATTTTCCCCAACCTTTACTACCTTCCCCTCTACTACCTGTCCCCTGGATATGTTACCTACCCTAAGGTTTTCAAAGCTTCCAAACTCACCCATCCAATTACCCTAAAAAGTATAGCAGATTGGTTTTTAAATTTCAAGTAGAGTATAATATATCAAGGAACGGGGTGTGGCGCAGGTGGTAGCGCGCCGGCATGGGGGGCCGGAGGTCAGGGGTTCAAGTCCCCTCACCCCGAATTAAGCTTGAAGGTTGCCCTAATAACCGGAAGTAGGAGGATTGGAAGGTTTATAATAGAGGAGTTCCTTTTAAAGGAAAACTACAAGGTTTTAAACCTTTCAAGGAATACGAAAATAAGGGGGGTTGAAAACCTATCCATGGACCTTTCCAGGGCAAACTATTCAAGGGTGGGGGAGTGGGTTTCAAGGTTTGGAAGGCTGGACCTCTTTTTGCACCTGGCCTCACCCTACGAAAGGGTGGAGTTTGATGAGCTTGATGAAAGGGTTTTAAACTACTACTTTAAGGTGATAGTAGAGAGCTTCGTTATGATTTCAAAGGTTGTAAGGCCCTTTATGGTTGAGGGAGGGCACATAATAGCCTTTGGGGATTGGGCCTTGGAGCGGCCCTACAAGGGTTATACCCACTACTTTATAGCCAAGGCGGGTTTGGAGGAGGCGGTAAGGTGCTTGGCCAAGGAGTTTGCCCCCAAGGTTCTTGTAAATTGCATAGCTTTAGGTCCCACCTTAAAGGCCCAAGACTATACGGATGAGTATTGGGACAGGGTAGTAGGGAAGACCCTCACCAAAAGGCCCGTTTCCTTAAAGGATTTAATTAATTTAATAAGGTTTTTAAGCCAGAGCGATTCCATAACGGGTGAGACCATAACCTTAGACGGTGGGAAACACCTTGTCTTATAATTGTATTTTCCGAAATGGAAAGGTGCTCCTTCTGCGGTAAGACTAAGAGGGAAGTAGGGCTTTTGGTAAAGAGTCCAAGGGAGGAAAGCTATATATGCGTAAGGTGTGCGGAGGCCTGCTACTTTGGTTTAAAGGAAAGGTTTAAGAGGAGGGGGACCTTAAAGAACTTACCCAGCCCAAAGGCCATAAAGGAATTTTTGGACCAATACGTGGTGGGTCAGGAGGAGGCAAAGAAAAAACTTTCGGTTGCGGTTTATAATCACTACAAGAGGATTTTGGCAAAGGAAAGGGGAATAATTGAGGACGGGGAAATAGAAAAGAGCAACATACTTCTTATTGGGCCTACCGGCTCTGGGAAAACGCTCCTTGCAAAAACCTTGGCCAAAATCTTGGATGTCCCCTTCGCTATTGCGGATGCAACCTCCCTAACGGAGGCGGGTTACGTGGGTGAGGACGTAGAAAACGTCCTGGTAAGGCTTTTACAAAACTGCGACTACAACGTGGAGCTGGCCCAAAAGGGGATAGTCTATATAGACGAAATAGATAAGATTGCCAAAAAGAGTGGGATAAACCCCTCCATAACTAGGGACGTTTCGGGGGAAGGGGTCCAGCAGGCCCTCTTAAAGATTTTGGAGGGCTCCTTGGTAAACGTTCCCCCTCAGGGAGGGAGGAAACACCCCTATCAGGAGTTCATCCAGGTGGATACAACGGACATACTCTTTATATGCGGTGGGGCCTTCGTGGGCTTAGAGGACGTAATAAGGAAAAGGATAGGTAAGTCAAGCGTAGGTTTTGAAAGGGAGATAAAAAGAGCAAAGGATGATAACCTCCTAAAACTCTTAGAGCCCCAGGACCTCATAAACTACGGCCTCATACCTGAGTTCGTAGGTAGATTCCCCGTCGTTGCTACCTTAGAGCCCCTAAAGGAGGAGGAGCTGATAAAAATTTTAACCGAGCCAAAGAATGCAATATTAAAGCAATATAAAAGGCTCTTTGAAATAGAGGGGGTGGAGCTTGAATTTACCGAGGGTGCCATAAGGAGGATAGTAAAGGAGGCATTAAAGAGACAAACGGGTGCGAGGGGTTTGAAGGCCATAGTTGAAAGCTTTATGTACGAAATAATCTTTGAGCTGAGCAACTTAAAGGGAGTAGGTAAAGTTATAATAGATGAGAAGGTGGTTGAGGGCTTAGGGGAGCCAAAGTTGGTCCCCAAGCAGGGGGTAAAATATTAAAGAGTGGGGGTGTGGCGGAACTGGCAGACGCGGGGGACTTAAAATCCCCTGGGGAAACCCCCCGTGAGGGTTCGAGTCCCTCCACCCCCACCTTAACTTAAATGTTTTCTCTTAGGATGGCGGAATCCCCAACCGAAGGGCACCCGGATAAGTTGGCGGACCAGATAGCGGATGCCCTCTTGGACGAGTTTTTAAGGAAGGACCCTTTCAGTAGGGTTTCCTTAGAGGTTATGGTAACCACCGGCCTTATACTCATAGGTGGGGAAGTTTCCACCAACTGCT
Organism: Aquificaceae bacterium; assembly: GCA_015487365.1. Lineage (GTDB taxonomy): Bacteria > Aquificota > Aquificia > Aquificales > Aquificaceae > S012-77. Next base: position 4,845 of record WFPT01000189.1, on the reverse strand, counting down.
ACGTGGATATACAGAGGGTAGTTAGGGAGGTGGTAAAGGATGTGGGTTATACCAAGCCCAGCTACGGCTTTGACGCGGACTCTTCGGGAGTTTTAATATCCATAGACGAGCAGAGTCCCGAAATATACTTAGGGATTTCCTCAGAGGGTGCGGGTGATACCGCGGTAGTGGTAGGTTACGCCTGCGAAGAAACCCCAAGCTACATGCCCCTTTCCATAACCTTGGCCCACAGAATCTCCCAAAGGCTTTCAAGGGTGAGGAAGGAGGGAAGGGCCCCCTTTTTGAGACCCGACGGTAAAGTTTTAGTATCCTTAGAATACGAAGGGGAAAAACCTACCCTCAGGAGCTTGGTGGTATATGCCCAGCACGAGCCCGACGTATCTTTAAAAAAGCTGAGGGAGTTTATAAGGGAGGAGGTTATATTAAAGGAGCTACCCTCGGAGATAGTTAGCAAGAGGTCCAAAATTCTTATAAACCCTTCCGGAAGGTTCGTAATAGGGGGACCAGCCGCGGACACGGGTCTGACGGGAAGGAAGATAGTTTCGGACGCCTACGGGGACGTAGTCTTTTCGGGGGGAAGCGCCTTCTCAGGGAAAGACCCCACAAAAACGGACCGCTCCGGCTCCTACATGGCAAGGTGCATAGCAAAACACGTAGTAGCGGGGGGTTTTGCCAAAAGGTGCCTGGTTCAAATAGGTTATGCCTTTGGAATGTCCGAGCCCGTGTGCTTTGACCTTGAAACCTTTGGAACGGAAAAGGTGAGCAAGGAGAGGTTAAAGAAGGCAATTAGGGAGGTCTTCCCCCTTAGGCCCTCTGAAATTATTGAATTTTTAAACCTAAGGAGACCCCTTTACAGGAAGACCTCCGTTTACGGTCACTTTGGGAAGGAGGGACTACCTTGGGAGGATTTAAAATACTTAGAAAAACTGAAAGAGATAGTCTGAGCCTTGCAAGAAAGCTCTTATACGATATAGGCTCTTACAGCAGGAGTTGTGGCTCCGAGGGTATAAGGAGGGCGAGGGATAGGGTAAAGGGCTTTTTAAGGTCCCTTGGTATAGACTTTAAGAGCCAAAGCTTTAAGGTTAAAAAGAGGATACCCGTAGCGGGAAAGGTGGAGGTAGGTAAGGAAACCTACGAGGGAATACCCTTTGTGGGGAGTAAGTCTAACACTTTTGAAGGCTTAATAGGTAGGGACTTAGAACTTCTGCCCTACGGAAAGAGGGGGGGGAAGGATAACCAGCTCCTATACTTAGAACACCTTAACGAGTTTTACGTAGGTTATACGGAAGGGGGCACACTCCTTTCCATAAAGAGGGAGGTGGTAAAGAGTTTGGAAGGGAAGTTCATTAGGGTTGATTGCCTCACCCAGGAGAGGGAGCTAATTGGGGAAAACATCCTCTTTGAAGTGGGGAGGGGGGAGAGTTTGTTCTTGGTGGCGCACCTGGACACCAGGCCCTTTGTAAAGGGGACGGTGGATAACGCCCTCTCGGTAGTTTTAATCTTAATCCTCGCCAAGGAGCTTTTGAGGGAGAGTTTAAAGTATAGGTTGAAGTTTTTAATAACCGACTGCGGGGAGATGGGTTTAGAGGGTAGTAGGTTCTTCGTGGAAAACTCAAAGGAGGACTTAAACCTGTGTATAAACTTAGACTCAATAGGTTGGCACAACCCAGCTTTACTTTACAGGGACGGGGGTGGCTTTAACGGAGGTTTTCTTATGGAAAAGTTTTTAAAGTTTTTAAAGGATTACCCCTTTAAGGTAAGGCTCAGGGCTTCTAAGGGACTAAGGGGTGACCACGTCCCCTTCAAGGAGGCGGGAGCGGATGTTTTATTTTTAACCTCCTACCCCTTCACCTTTAAGCACACCTCCTTGGACAACCTCAGTGCGGTAAGTTGGGAAAACTTTAAAAACTGGTATAATCTCCTCAGGGGCTTCCTCTTAGAACTTCCAAAGCTATGAGGGGTTTCAGCGGAAAGATTTGGAAAGATAAGAGTAAGGAGGTAACCCCTCCCTCGGAGCTGATTAAAGAGTTTGGCCCAAAGGTAGCCCAAATTTTGGCAAACAGGGGGATAAAAAGGGGTGAGCAACTTACAGCTCCCCTCCCCACCTACTCCCAAGTTCCCAACTTAGAGGAAGTTTGTGAAAGGATTGGGAGGGCAATTTTGGAAAAAAAGAGGATAGTTATCTTCGGTGACTACGACGTGGATGGGATACTGTCTACCTTAATCCTCTACGAGACATTAAAGGAGCTGGGGGTTAAAGTTAAGGTGGTCCTACCTTCCAGGAAGACAGGTTATGGTATAAACAGGGAAATGTTCTTAAAGTTTTCAAAAAGGTACGACCTCCTGATAACCTTGGACAACGGGACTTCCGCTTACGGGGATATAGACGGAAAAATCTTAGAAACCATCGTAATAGACCACCACAACCCACCCCAAAAGCTACCCAACTGCCTGATACTGAATCCAAAGCTCAGTAAAACCTTTGAAGAGTTTTGCACCACAACCCTCTCTTACTTACTATCCCTCTGTTTAAGGGAAAGGTTTTCCCTAAAAGAGGATAGGGACCACCTGGCCTTGGTGGGTATAGCTACCTTGGGGGACGCTATGGACTTAACCCCCATCAACCAGAGGCTAATAAAGGAAGCCCTTAAAGCCCTTAAAGAGCCCCGCAGGATACCCTTAAAGCTTTTAACGGAGGGGAGGGAGATTGACGAAAAAAATATAAACTTTTACTTAGTTCCCCTCCTCAACTCACCCGGTAGGGTCTCGGACCCGAGGATAGCCTTAAAGTTTTTACTCCAAAGGGATTATGAAGGTGCAAAGAAACTGCTGAAGAAGCTTATGGAAATAAACGAAAGGAGGAAGAGGCTAACGGAATTTGTAGAAAGGAGTGCCAAGAGGAGGATAGAGGGGGATGAAAGGGTTTTAGTCCTCTGGGACAGTAGGTGGCAGGTGGGAGTTTTAGGAATAGTTGCGGGTAAGCTCTCTGAGGAGCTTTCAAAGCCCGTCGGAATATTCAACAGGGGGGAGGAGCTCAGCGTCGGCTCTTTAAGGCACACCGGAAACATATACAAGAGCGTAGAAAGGCTTTCCCACCTCTACGAAAGGTGGGGAGGCCACAAGAGTGCGGTAGGTATAACCCTTAAAAGTGAAAAACTTAACGAGTTTAAGGAGCTCCTAAACAGCGTTTATGAAGAAGAGGTTGAAGAAGACTTTTACGACTTTGAGCTTAAACCGGAAGAAGCCCTAAAACTTTACCAAAAGCTTAAAACTAACTTCTACTTTGGAGAAGGCTTTAAGCCACCCACCTTCCTCTCCAACTACCAAAGGGTGGAGGAGGTCCTCTTGAAGGGAAACTACGGTTTTGTAAGGACCAAGGAGGCTACCTTTTTCAGCACCTCCAAGAGGCTCTTAAAGGCCTGCGCCACAAGAACACCCATCAGACTCATATACTCGGTTGAGTTTGGGAGACTGAATTTAAGGGATTTTGTGCCTTAAAAAGGCCAGGGAAAGGAGGGATAGGAGAAAACCCAAGAGGGAAAACTTGGACAGGCTTGAAGGTTTAACCTTCCTCCTAATTACGAGCTCAAATAAAATGCCGTAGTAGAGCCAAAGGAAGAAGGTAACGAGGGTCTTCCTCTCCAAGGGTATGCTTCCATAGTAGCTCAGGGACCAGAGGCTACCAAAGACCAAGGTGAGGGTTGAGAAGAAGAAGATGCCACCTATTGAGTAGGTTTCTATGCTCCTTAAAATGGATATGGGGGTGTGTCCCTTTACCATCTCCCTCCTTTTTAGCCTCCTTTCAAAGGTGGTCTTTAAAAGGGAAGCTATTCCGGATAGGAGTATTAAAGAGTAAAAGGTGGAGGCACTTAAAAGGTGGAGGGCAAAGAGGGGGTCCTTAAACTTACTCCCCCTTGCGGGTATGGAAAGTATGGCCCCCAACAGCCCCAATAGGGAAACTATAAGTCCAAACTCACCACCCCTACCCTTAAAGCGGTAGTAAAAGATTAGGTAAGTTAGAACGGATAGGTTCCCTATCAGTGCAAGGGTGCTGTAAAGGTCCCCCAGTTTTTTTCCGAAGGTAAAGCCTAAAAGAAAGGAGGTAAAGCCTAAGGTCAGGAGGAGGCTACCTACCTTGCTCAGGGAAAAGGGAAACAAAAGGGACGAGAGCAGGTATAAGAGGATGCTCAAAATTAAAAAATACTTCATAGTTCTACCCTCTTTGCATCGCTCCAAAGCCATTCAAGGGAGTAGTATTCCCTTACCTCGGGTAAGAATATATGGACTATAATCTCCCCGTAATCTAACAGAATCCACCTACCGTGCTCAAAGCCTTCGGTGTGCTCTGGGGGAATTTTTTCCATAAGGTATTCAGCCATTGCCTTTGCATGGACTGGTGAGTTTGCAGAAGCTATTATGAAGTAGTGAGCAAGGTTTGAAACCTCACTCAAATCCAAAATAACGATGTTTTCCCCCTTCTTTTCCTCCAAAAGCTCCTTTATCCTTTTAACCTCTTCCATTTCTTTAAACTCTCCTTCGCTATACTCTCCCACCTCTTTATCTGTAACCTTAAAAATTCTATCCTCTTTAATATCTGCCCTTCTTTCCACCTCCTGTATTCAGACTTTAACCTTTTTATTCTCTTCCTTAATTCCCTCACCCTCTCCCTCGCATAGTCTGGGACCCTCTTTAAGGTGAGGAGGTATTCCCTCCAAACCCTCTTTTTGTCTATGTATTGGCCGTATTCTTTTAATAGCCTTTCGTACCTAAGGATTGCGGAGTAGTAGTAACCGTAATCCCTGTAAAACCTTGCTATGAGTAGCTCATGCTGGGCCAACTTCTTAT
>WFPT01000188.1 GCA_015487365.1 Aquificaceae bacterium | reverse complement strand
GCACTTAGCATACTTAGGGGCTGCAACCTTAAAGAACAAGGTGAATGTGGGTGCGGGGGTAGTCTTTGCCAACTACGACGGTAAGAGGAAGTATAAAACTTTGGTGGAGGAGGGGGCCTTCATAGGTAGCAACTCCCTCCTCGTTGCCCCCTTAAAGTTAGGTAAATACTCTTACGTAGCGGGGGGCTCCGTAATTACCAAGGATATTCCGGGGGGAGCCTTGGCAGTAGAAAGGTCTCCCCTAAAAATCTTAGAGGGCAAAGGGGAAAGGAAACTAAAATGAGGAGCCTAATATCGGTTAGGGACCTAACCCAGGAGGAAGTTCTATCCTTATACGAAAGTTACCTTTGGTTTAAAAAGGGGGTTTTGGAAAAGCTAAAAGGAAGGGTTTGCCTCCTCTTCTTAGAGCCCTCCACCAGAACGAGACTATCCTTTGAAGTAGCCTGCGATAACCTGGGCCTTCTTAGGAGCACCATAACCCAAAAGGACAGCTCCCTTATGAAGGGGGAAAGCTTTAAGGATACCCTCATAACTTTAAGGGAGTTAGGCTTTGACGGTGTAATATTTAGACTACCCTTCGTCCTCTACCCCTACGAGGAGCTTCTGGATTTGGGAATATCTTTAATAAACGGTGGGGATGGGACTCACGAGCACCCCACCCAGGGCCTTATAGACCTATTCGTTGCCCTGGACAGGTTTAAGGACTTAAAGGGGAAGAGGGTCTTGTACGTAGGGGACGTTAAGTATAGTAGGGTTTTCAGGTCAGGCTCCTACCTCTTTAAGATGTTTGGGGCAAGGGTTGGAATATGCTCCCCCCCCGAGCTTTCCTTACAGGAGCACGACTGCGTGGATGAAATTTTTTACAAGGTGGATGAGGCCCTACCCTGGGCCCACCTGGTAATATATTTAAGGCTACAAAGGGAAAGGTATAAAGATTTAGTAATAGAGGAGGAGAGCTACTTTAAGCACTTTGGCCTTACCAAAGAAAGGTATGAAAAAATTAAGGGCTTTTTCATGCATCCTGGACCCGTAATAAGGGGAATAGACGTAGAGCCCTCCCTGGTTTATTCGGAAAAGTCCCTGATTTTGGAGCAGGTAAGGGCGGGGGTTTTTGTAAGGGAGGCGGTCCTAACCTACGCCTTTGATATGTTAAAATAATCTCCATTATGAAAAAGTTAGGACTACTCCTTGCCTTGGCCCTGATTTTTGTAGGCTGTGCTAGGCACAAGGAGGAGCCCAAGGTCTCTCCCCAGTCTAAGTTTGCCAAGGAGTTTGCGAATGCCCCCAGGTGGGTTTTACAGCCCAACGTTGCGGGCTCCTTAGCTGCGGTTGGCTCCGCTAAAATTGGACCTGCGGGTATTCAGATGGCAAAGGAGGAGGCCTTGGCCGCTGCAAGGGACGAGCTTGCAAGGATTATAGCGGTGAAGGTAAAGAACATGTTTAAGAGGTTCGTCCAGACCACGGGTGTAGGGGACCAGCAAACCGTAGATAAGGTTTCCGTTTCCGTTTCAAAGCAGGTTTCAAAGGTCCTCCTTTCAGGCTCCATGCAGAGGGATATGTGGATATCACCCAGCGATACCCTTTACGTTTTGGTAGTAATAGACCCAAAACAGGCCCAGACGGTGGTAAGGGATGCGGTAAGGAGCTCTCTAAGGAACGAAAGGGCCCTCTGGCAGATGATTTTGGCAAAGCACTACGACAAGGAGCTGGACAAGGAAATAGAAAAGGAGTTTGGAGAGTAATGGAGAGTTAAAGCTATTAAAGTTTTACCCCTTCCCCGTTGAATTTTACAGGGGATACTTAATCGGTTACGTAGATTTAAAGGTCTGTGGTATAAAGGTAAAAGGGATAGAGGTTTGGAAAAGGAAAGAAAGTGGTGAAGTTTTTTTAAAACCACCAAAAGGTATATACTTTGAAGAGGAAACCTCTAAAAAAGTTTTAAATCTTTTAAAGGATGTTCTTCCTTAAAAAACTCATCTCCTACTTCATCCTTCCCCCAGGTATTTACGTATTGGCCTTTTTAGCCTTTGCCCTTTTAAGTAAGGGTAAGTTTTTAAGGAAATTTGCCCTACTTTGTGCCCTAAGTCTTTATTTAATATCAATCACTCCGACAAAGGATTTCCTTTACCTACCTTTGGAAAATAAACTTAAATGTTACAGTGGAAACGTTTCCGCGGTGTTAGTCTTGGGGGGAGGGGTATATGAAAACGGATACTTAAAGGGGGATTCCTTAAAGAG
>WFPT01000187.1 GCA_015487365.1 Aquificaceae bacterium | reverse complement strand
GCAGCGTCAGATGTGTATAAGAGACAGTCGTATATCCTCCTAACCTTCTTGGCCTTAGCCTTAACCTTGGAAGAGCCCAAAGTAATTTGGCCATCACCCCCTACCGCAACTTTACCGTCCCTTTTTACCGCAATAACCGTCGTCATAGCTCCAACTGCTCCTTAACCAAATCTGGGTTTGTGCTTCCAAAGGTTTTTTTATTCTTTACACTCTCTTTTGGCTCCATTAATTTTAAAACATCCCCTTCAAACTCCTTGGAAAATTTTTTTAGCTCTTCTAAGCTCACTTCTTCTAACCTTTTACCCTTTTTTGTTAAATACTTTACCAAGTTTCCGCATATTCTGTGGGCTTGTCTAAAAGGCACACCCTTTTTTACCAAGTAGTTCGCAAGGTCGGTAATAAGGAGCAGGTTTCCCGCATAGCTTTTGGCAACCTCCGTTTTAAACTTTAAACCTTTTAGAACTTTGTTCATTACTTTCAGAGAATCTATCAAGGTTTTTACACTGTCAAAAAGGGGCTCTTTGTCCTCTTGTAGGTCCCTGTTGTAGGAGGTAGGTAAAGCCTTTTCCAAAATTAGCAGCCTTAAAAGGTTTGAAATTAGCCTTGCACTCTTACCCCTTATGAGCTCTAAGGCATCTGGATTTTTCTTTTGGGGCATCATGGAAGAGCCGGTGCATAAGTTTTCGGGAAGCTCTATTAGGGAAAACTCCTCTGTGCTGTAAATTATAAGGTCTTCTGAAAGCCTTGAAAGGTGTATTCCTACGACCGCACAGGCGTAAAGGAAATCACTTATAAAGGCCCTATCGTAGGTAGCACTCATGGAATTTTTTAAAACCTTGTAAAAGTTTAATTCTTTGGCTAAAAAAAACCTATCTATTTTAAAGTCGCTTCCCGCTACCGCTCCACTCCCTAAGGGAAGCCTATCCACCCTCCTATAAACTTCTAAAAACCTTTCCTCATCCTCTAAAAATAACTCCTTGAAGGAGAGGAGGTAGTGGGAGATTAAAACGGGTTGAGCCCTTTGTAGGTGGGTATAAGAGGGCATAACATAACCAAAGTATCTTTTTGCCAAACCTTTAAGGGTTTCTTGGACCTCCTTTAAGAGCTTAACGATTTCCTTTATTTTTTCTTTAAGGTAAAGCCTTACATCACTTACCACTTGGTCGTTCCTTGACCTACCCGTATGTATCTTTTTTCCCAAATCTCCAAGCCTTTCCGTTAAAAGGTATTCTAAGTTCATGTGGACATCCTCTAACTCCTCCTTCCAAACCACCTTGCCTTCCTTTACCTCCTTTTCAATTTCCAAAAGGGTTTCCCTTAACCTTTTTTCCTCCTCCTCCGTAAGGACTCCCACCCCTTTTAGTGCCTTAGCATAAGCTAAGTTTAGCTTTATATCGTAAAGGGCCAGCTCCTTGTCAAAGCTTATAGACTGACTAAACTTTTCAAACTCCTCATCCGTCCTTTGGGAAAACCTACCCTCCCAAGGCTTCACAAACTCCTATTATAGCATTTAGCCAGAATTTGTGCTATAATTAAATAGGGTTTAGGAGGTAGGAGAGGTGGCAAGGGAAGTTCCTATTGAAAGGCTAAGGAACATAGGGATAGTGGCTCATATTGATGCTGGGAAGACTACGACCACTGAGAGGATTTTATACTACACTGGGAAAACTTATAAAATTGGAGAAGTTCATGAAGGTGCTGCTACTATGGACTGGATGCCCCAAGAAAAGGAAAGGGGTATTACTATAACCGCTGCAACTACCGCTTGCTATTGGACCAGATTTGACAAGAGGTATCAGATAAACATAATAGATACTCCCGGACACGTAGACTTTTCGGTGGAAGTGGTGCGCTCTATGAAGGTTTTAGACGGTATAGTCTTTATATTCTCTGCGGTAGAAGGTGTTCAACCTCAGTCTGAGGCCAATTGGAGGTGGGCGGACCGCTTTAAGGTCCCGAGGATAGCCTTTATAAACAAGATGGACCGCTTAGGTGCGGACTTTTACAGGGTCTTTGAAGAAATAGGTGAAAAGCTTTCCATAAAACCGGTTGCAATTCAAATTCCCTGGGGTGCGGAGGAAAACTTTGTGGGTGTAATAGACCTTATGGAGATGAAGGCCATAAGGTGGCTTGAAGAAACCTTAGGTGCAAAGTATGAAGTGGTAGATATTCCCTCCGAATACCTACAAAAGGCTCAGGAGTGGAGGGAGAAGATGGTAGAGCTAATAGTAGAAACGGATGACGAGCTTATGGAAAAATACTTAGAAGGTGAAGAAATTTCTACCCAAGAGCTCAGGAGGGCTTTAAGGAAGGCTACCATAAATAGGCTTTTGGTTCCAGTCCTTTGTGGCTCTGCCTTCAAAAACAAGGGAGTTCAACCCCTCCTTGATGCGGTAATAGACTACCTACCTTCACCCTTAGATTTACCTCCCGTTAAGGGAACCAATCCAAAAACCGGTGAAGAGTTAGAAAGAAAACCTTTGGACGAAGAGCCCTTCTGTGCCTACGTCTTTAAGGTAATGTCTGACCCTTACGCTGGACAACTTTCCTACATAAGGGTTTTTTCGGGTAAGATTTCGGCTGGGACTTATGTATATAATGCCACAAAGGATGAGAAGCAGAGGGTAGGTAGGCTCCTTTTAATGCACGCAAACCACAGGCAAGAGATAAAGGAAGCCTTTGCGGGTGAAATATGTGCGGTGGTAGGCCTTGATGCTACCACAGGAGATACCCTGTCCGATGAAAAGAATCCCATTATCTTGGAAAAGTTAGAGTTTCCAGAGCCCGTCATATCTATGGCGGTAGAGCCTAAGACTAAAAAGGACCAAGAGAAGCTTTCGGAGGTCCTAAACCGCCTTATGAAGGAAGACCCTACCTTTAAAGCTTCCTCAGACCCAGAGACCGGACAAACCATAATAAGTGGGATGGGTGAGCTCCACTTGGAAATTATGGTGGATAGGATGAGGAGGGAGTTTGGCATTGAGGTAAATGTGGGCAAACCTCAGGTAGCCTACAAGGAAACTATAAAGAAGAAAGCAATAGGTGAAGGAAAATACATAAGGCAAACAGGTGGTAGGGGACAATACGGACACGCAATAATTGAAATAGAGCCCTTGGAAAGGGGTAAGGGTTTTGAATTTATAGACGACATACACGGGGGAGTAATACCAAAAGAGTTTATCCCTTCCGTTGAAAAGGGAGTAAAGCAGGCCATGGAGCAGGGAATTTTAGCGGGTTATCCAGTGGTAGATGTGAGGGTAAGGCTCTTTGACGGCTCCTTCCACGAAGTGGACTCTTCCGATATAGCCTTCCAGATAGCGGGCTCTTTGGCCTTCAAGGAGGCAGCAAAGAAGGCAAATCCCGTTCTGTTAGAGCCCATAATGGAGGTAGAGGTTGAAACTCCCGAAGATTATGTGGGTGATGTAATAGGGGACCTAAATTCAAGGAGGGGTAAGATTTTGGGAATGGAGAAGAAGGGAGTTATTACCGTAATAAAGGCTATGGTCCCACTGGCTGAAATGTTTGGTTATGCTACCACTTTAAGGAGTCTAACCCAAGGTAGGGGGACCTTTATAATGAAGTTTTCCCACTACGAGGAGGTTCCCCAAAGCGTAGCGGAAAAGATAATAGGAGAAAAACTTTCAACAAAATCTTAATAAAGGAGGTAGAGAGGGATGGCGAAGGAAAAATTTGAGAGGACGAAGGAGCACGT
>WFPT01000186.1 GCA_015487365.1 Aquificaceae bacterium | reverse complement strand
GTTACTTTATTGATATTTTTTCTAAAAAGAAAGGTAAAACAGAATATCCAGAACCTGAGGATGTAAAAAAACTTTTTGGGAAACTTAAAGAGCTATCCAAATCCTTTTCCGATGAGGATAAAGCTAAATTTTGTTTTTTATTTTTGTGGAGGTTTTTACCTAAAATTTTTCCCCAGATAGAAAAACATCCAGCAGACAGCAGGGCCCCAAACCATTCCATATACGACCATTTAGTTCAAACTTCCTCCATCGTCAGCGCCTTACCTAAACCAGCCTTTTTACTCTTTACCATTTCCCCCGTTAAGGACTTTATAGAAAAATCAAGGAAAACCCAAGACCTATGGGCAGGAAGTTATTTGATTTCATACCTTATGTGGAAAAGTATGAAACCCGTAGTGGAAGAGCTTGGACCCGATGCGGTCATCTTTCCAAATCTCCTTGAACAGCCCCTAATTGATAGGTGGCTTTCCTCCTTAGAATTTAACTCAAGGAGTTTTTATAAATTGGCCAAGGAATTAGGCATAGATTGGGGAATAGATAGTGAGGAATTTAAGGAGAGACTTATTATAGCCAGCTTACCCAATAGATTTCTTGCGGTTATTCCCTATGAAAGCAATTACGGGCAAAGATGTGAAGAGGAATTTAAGAGGGCTTTGAAAAATCTTGCCGAGGGGGTGTGGGAAGGTATAAAAAAGCACGATAGACATAAAGAGACCAGGGAAAAGATGATAAGGCAAGTCCTTTCTTACTTTAAGGCTTTTTGGGTAGTATTACCCTGGATTGGCGAAAGAAATAATTACTCTCCTAACGATGCGTTAAACGATTATAGGGAGCTCCTTTGTCAAAATGAAGCCTATAAGGCGGTAGAAAAAATATTAAAGAATCCCCTCTATAAAAATATCAACGTAGGTTCTGCCTATCACCTTTTAATAGAGCTAACGGAAAGACTCCTCACCATTAGGAAGAATATTAGGGACTTTGAATTTTTGGAACAAGAGGGTGAAAAATGTCATCTATGTGGCGAGTTTGAAGTTCTAAAAGTTGATTGGAAGGGGTTAAAACCTAATGTGGTCAAGGAGAAAGAAAAGCTATGCGGTCTATGCTTGATAAAGAGGCTATTCCCTAAGATTTTTAAAGGGGAGTTTAACGTAGAAGTGGCCTTCCCTTCAACGGCGGAAATGGCAAGCGTAGGTGAAAAGAGGAGGTTAAAGGATGAGATAAAGGGAAAACTTGAAAGTAGAATAAGGGGCAAGTTTAAGAATAGGCTTCCCAAAAGTGTTTCGGTTCCAAACTTAAAGAAGGATAAGCTCTTTGGAATAGATGGTCAGTTCCTGATGGAAGAAAATTATCGGACCAACTACCTTAGAAGGGAATTCGGTATTGAAGTTTCCGAGGAGGAGCTAAAAGATATGCTTGAAATTTTGAAGGGGGAAGGGGTAGAGCCTTCCCGTTACTATGGACTGCTGTTGATGGACGGGGATAGGATGAAGGGTTGGCTTAGAGGTGAATTTAATCCGACCGTAGGCGAGGTGATACACGAGGATGTAAAAAGTAAATTGGAGGGTTATAGGAAAATTGGAGAACTGCTCAAACTGAAACATCCCATGTCCCCTTCCCTTCACCAAGCGTTTAGTAGGAGACTTTCTAAGTTTGCCCTGCAAGATATAAGGAGTGTAGTTGAAAAGGAGCATTACGGTAAGTTAGTTTATGCGGGAGGTGATAGCCTCCTTGCCCTATTACCGATAGAGGAGCTTCTAACCTGCTCCCTCAGTTTAAGGGAAAGGTTTAGGGAAGGCCTAAGTGAAAGGGCTACCATAAGTGCGGGAATACTTGTAACCCACTACAAGTATCCCCTTTACCTTGCCTTAAAGGAGGTTAGAGAAGCTCTTAAAAGGGCAAAAACTTACTACGGTAGAGACTCTTTCTGTCTAAAATTTTTAAGGCGTAACGGTGAAAAAAGAGAATGTGGAGGTAAGTGGGAATACGCTGAATTTATAAGGGACTTGAAGGAAAAGTTTAAGGGGGAGGTTATTTCAGGTAGGCTTCCGTATCAATACCTGCAAGCTGTAAGGGGATTGGGTGATGAGAAGGAGGTGTTGGAAAGGGAGCTAAGAAGAATCTTTCTAAGGAAGGTAAAAGGGGACTTAGGAAAATACCTTGAGGAAAAGTTAATTCCAAGACTTAGGGAAATGGAGCTTGAAAATTTTGCCAATACAATAATTATAGCCTTTTCTTTGGCAAAGGAGGTAAGGTTATGAAGGAAAAAGTTTTTGAGCTTGAAGTGGTGAGCCCAATATTTATGGCAGGAATAAATACCGAGTC
>WFPT01000185.1 GCA_015487365.1 Aquificaceae bacterium | reverse complement strand
TTATTCCGGAGGGTCATAAAAGGACCTTCGCCCAGATGAAGGAAGAGGAAAAAAACTCCCTCTCCCACAGGAGGAGGGCCTTAGAAAACCTCTTAAAATTTTTAAGATGATAGAGGCTTCCTGCGTAATCCTTGCGGGGGGAAAGGGAGAGAGGTTTGGGGGAAAAAAACAGTTCTTAGAACTCTTTGGAAAGCCTCTGTTTATGTATCCCCTGGAAAAGGCCTTAAAGCTCTTTGAAGAGGTCCTCTTAGTCTTACCAAAGGAGGACCTAAGCAGGGTTAAGGTCCCAAGGAGGGTAAAACTGGTAGAGGGGGGAAAAGAGAGACAGGACTCGGTCCTTAACGCCCTCTTAGAGTGCAACAAGGATTTGGTGGTAATCCACGACGCGGTAAGGCCCCTTGCCGGAGAGGAGCTCTTTTTAAAGGTGGTAGAGCTTGAAAACTACGACGGGAAGATAGTGGCAATTCCCGTAAGGGATACGGTAAAGGAGGTAATGGGAGACAGGGTAATAAGGACCTTAGACAGGACTAAACTTTGGCTTTCCCAAACCCCTCAGGCCTTTAAGAGGAAAGTCCTCTTAGAATGCCACTTTAAGGCAAGGAACGAAGGCTTTTACTCAACCGACGACTCCGCCCTCTTAGAAAGGTACGGTTACAGGGTTGGAATAACTATGGGTAGCTTCCTGAACCTAAAAGTTACCTACAAGGAGGACCTGGAAATTTTAAGGCTCTTAGCCTATAATTTAAAGGATGAGTAGGGAAGAGGTTTTAAAGATTTTAAAGGAAGGGGGGGAGCTAACAAACTTAGACCTATCCTACTTAGACCTATCTAACTTAAAGGTTGAAGGGGCAAACCTTGAAGGTAGCACCCTAACCTGCGTAAATTTTAAAAACTGCAAGCTTAAAGGGATAAACTTTGAAGGGGCATTCTTGGGGGAGGCAAACTTTGAAAACTGCCTCTTAGAGGATTGTAACTTTAAACACTCTAACCTACAAAGGGCAAAGTTTAGGGGCAGTAAGGTTATAAACTGTGAATTTAACGAGGCCTTCTTAGGGGTTGCGGATTTTAGCTCCTCCCTTATAAAAAACTGTAAGTTTGAGCTCATAAACGGAGGACAGATAAGCTTTAAAGATTCAGTATTGAAGGAAGTTTCCTTCTTGGGGGCATACTTAAAGGAGGCAAACTTTGAAGGGGCCAAGTTAGAACTTGTAGATTTTAGAAACTCCGACCTGAGGAAGGGAAAGTTTAAGGGGGCGGAATTTTTAAAGGTAAGGGACGAAGGGGTTAAGTTTTACGGGAAGAAGCCTTGGGGAGGATATTCACAGGGGGATTGGAGTGAGTTTGAAAGCTACGGCTTTGACTGAAAGGATAATCTTGGTGGGCTTTATGTGCTCTGGGAAGACCACCCTTGGAAGGAAACTTTCAAGGCTTTTAAACTACAAATTCTTTGACACCGACGAAGAAATAAAGGGGAAACTAAGGATGGAAATAGGGGAAATCTTTAAGTTAAGGGGGGAAAAGTTTTTTAGAAGGTACGAGCTATACACTTTAAGGAAACTCTTAAAGAGGAAGAGGGTGGTAATATCAACGGGGGGAGGTTTGGGTGCCAACGAACGAGCTATAAAACTGATGAAAAGGGAGGGTTTGGTTATACACCTTAAAGTAAGTTTTAGGGATTTTTTAAAAAGGTGTCGCTCCTCCCAGGACAGACCCCTACTCAGCAAGGGCAAGGAAAGACTTCACAAGCTCTTAAAGCTTAGGGAAAAGGTCTATTCAAGGGCTCACCTAACCTTAAACAGCTCATCCCTTAAAGAAAAGTCCCTTTTAACCCTTATCAATTCAAAGACCATCTTGTTGCCGTAGCGGTCAAAGATTTCCACCTCCTTTAACTCATTTTCGTAAAACTTTAAGGTTATTCCCTCTACAAGTTCGTCATCAATTCTTGGCTTTAACAAAACCTTTTTTACTCCATCACTTATAAATTCGCCAATTATCCTAAAAACTTTCCTTAAAGGTTTTCTAAAAACCAGTAAAAATTCAAGAGTTGGTGATAAATTTTGAGAAAAATCCTCAATTATTTTAAAATTTTTTCTTTTAATGAGTATTTTCCTTCCATCGGTTATCACTAAAATTTCCTCCGGTTGGGTGTATTTTAGTCTGACCTTTCCGTCCTTAATTAGTAGTATTCCCTTAAAGGTCTTCCCCTTACCCCAGCTGTAATAAAT
>WFPT01000184.1 GCA_015487365.1 Aquificaceae bacterium | reverse complement strand
GTATAAGGACTTTAAAAGTTTTTTAAGGGGTCTAAGGGACTTTGAAGTTAGCGGTGTTATAATATAAAAGTTATGAGAGCTTTAATCGGGCTCCTTAGTTTAATAGGCCTTTGCTTAGGGGTTGAATTTAGCGTTAAGTTCAGTGCGGGGGGAAGGTATCTTGAAAGCGATTCGGGGATAAAGTATGGGATTATGAGCGTTACCTACACCAACTTAAAGGGAAGCAAGGTTTCAAAGACTTTAAAGGATTATATGGCGGTCTTTGGTTACGTTGGGGCTAAGATGAACCCTTACCTTTCCAGTGGTGTTTCCTTTGAGGTAGGCTCTGCAAGTTTCGTTGAGCCGGGTAACGTCTTAATCCTTACACCCTTTGAGCTAAGTCCGACCCTAAACTTTAAGATGAGCAGGAACGCCTACGCCTTCATGGGGGCGGGTATGTCCATAAACAGGGTAAAGGAGCTGGTGGGGAATCAGAGTGGAGGTGGAACCTCTATTGGTTTGCAGGGCTTTTTGGGAATATTGGTAAAACTTCACCCTATTGTGGGCCTATCCGTTGAATATAAGGCCAAAACCTCCTTTGGTGGGAGCTATAAGGATTTGGTGGCAAACCTATTTACCCTAACTCTGCATATAGTTTCCTTTTGATGATAGACTTAGAGCTCATAAGGAAAAGGCCTGACTTTGTAAGGGAGAGGTTAAGGTTAAGGGATGAAGGTTTGGTTAAGCTGGTTGATGAGGCTTTGGAGCTGGACCAAGAAAGAAGAAGGGTTATAAGGGAAGAGGAAGAGCTCAGAGCTTTGAGGAACAAAAAGAGTAAAGAAATAGGTCTTTTAAAAAGGCAGGGGAAGGATACAAAGGCCTTAGAGGAGGATTTGAAAAATATTAGGGTTAAAGTGGAAAAGATTCACGAAGAAAGGGAAAGGTTGGAGGAAAAACTAAAAAGGGTTCTACTAAGCATACCAAACCTCCCCCACGAAAGCGTCCCCTACGGTGAGGATGAAAGGGATAACGTAGAAGTTAGAAAGTTTGGAGAGCCCAAAAAAGGAAAGGTCCTACCCCACTGGGAAATAGGGGAAAAATTAAAAATTTTGGACTTTAAAGGAGGCTCTACCCTCTCTGGAAGCAGATTTACGGTAGTTAGGGGCTTTGGAGCAAAGTTGGAAAGGGCCTTAATTAACTTTATGTTGGACCTTCACACTTCCAAGGGTTATGAGGAGGTCCTACCACCCCACTTAGTGAGGGAGGAGATTTTAATAGGAACTGGGCAACTACCAAAGTTTGAAGAAGAACTATACAAAGTAGAGAGGGATGGCCTTTACCTGATACCTACCGCGGAGGTCCCTTTGGTAAATCTTTTTAGGGGAAAGACCTTAAAGGAGGAAGAGCTAACCCTAAAACTAACCTCCTACACTCCCTGTTATAGGAGGGAGGCTGGCTCTTACGGTAAAGACGTAAGGGGAATAATAAGACAGCACCAGTTTAACAAAGTAGAGCTCGTAAAGATAACCAGGGAGGAGGACTCTTACAAAGAGCTAGAAAGCTTGGTAAGGGATGCGGAAGAGGTCTTAAAGCTCTTAGAGCTTCCTTACAGGGTAGTTTTACTTTGTAGTGGAGACTTGGGCTTTTCCGCAACAAAAACTTATGATATAGAAGTTTGGTTTCCCTCCCAAAATAAGTATAGGGAGGTTTCCTCATGTTCTAACTGTGAGGACTTTCAGAGCAGGAGGATAAACCTTAAATATAGAACTTCTGATGGTAAAAAGAGGTTTGCCCACACCTTAAACGGCTCGGGTCTTGCGGTAGGTAGGACCTTGGCCTCCATCTTGGAAAACTACCAGACCAAGGACGGTAAGGTGGAGGTCCCAAAGGTTTTAAAAGAGTATATGGGTGGTAAAACCTTTGTGGTATAATTTGTTTAAGGAGGTAAAGAAATGGCACAGATAAGTTATGAGGAAGCCCTTGAAATTTTAAAGAAACAGGTAAAGGACTTTGAAGCGGTAGCCCGTATGGACGAGGTTGGGGTGGTCTATTACGTAGGTGATGGGGTTGCAAGGGCCTATGGCCTTGAAAACGTTATGGCAAACGAGGTAGTGGAATTTGAAGGTGGGACCAAGGGTTTGGCCTTTAACTTGGAAGAGGACAACGTGGGAATAATAATTTTGGGTTCAGAAACCAACATAAGGGAAGGTTCCGTAGTAAGGAGGACTGGAAGGATTTTGGACGCACCCGTTGGAGAGGGTTTGATAGGTAGGGTAATAGACCCGTTGGGAAATCCCTTGGACGGGAAGGGGGAGATAGAATACGAATACCGCTCTCCCGTTGAAAAGATAGCGCCCGGGGTAATAACCAGAAAGTCAGTCCATGAGCCTCTGCAAACGGGAATAAAGGCCATAGACTCTATGATACCCATAGGGAGGGGTCAGAGGGAGCTCATAATAGGTGATAGGGCCACCGGGAAGACCACCATATGTATAGACACCATCTTAAACCAAAAGGATACGGACGTTTATTGCATATACGTAGCCATAGGACAGAAGCGTTCTACCACCGCAAGGATTATAGAGCTTTTGGAAAGGCACGGGGCTATGGAATATACTACCGTAGTGGTAGCTTCCGCTACTGACCCAGCCTCTTTGCAATACCTTGCACCCTTTGTCGGATGCACCATAGGTGAGTATTTTAGGGACAACGGAAAGCATGCTCTTATAATTTACGATGACCTTTCAAAGCATGCGGAAGCATACAGACAGCTCTCCCTCCTTATGAGGAGGCCTCCTGGAAGGGAAGCGTATCCGGGGGATGTCTTCTACCTCCATTCAAGGCTTTTGGAAAGGGCCGCAAAACTAAACGACGAGTTGGGAGCGGGCTCTTTAACCGCACTACCCATAATAGAAACCAAAGCTGGGGACGTTGCCGCATACATACCCACCAATGTAATTTCCATAACCGACGGCCAGATTTACTTAGAGCCCGACCTCTTCAACAAAGGTGTAAGGCCTGCCATAAATGTAGGGCTATCCGTTTCAAGGGTAGGGGGTGCTGCGCAGATTAAGGCTATGAAGCAGGTAGCGGGTTCTTTGAGGTTAGACCTTGCCCAGTTTAGGGAGTTGGAAGCCTTCGTTCAGTTTGCCTCAGAGCTTGACCCTGCAACCCAAAAAACCATACAGAGGGGTCTAAGGCTGGTAGAGCTCTTAAAGCAAGAACCCTACAACCCTATACCCGTTGAAAAACAAATAGTTGCCATATTTGCCGGAACAAACGGCTACTTAGACGACCTACCCGTAGAAGCGGTTAGGAAGTTTGAAAAGGAGCTTTACTCATACTTGGACAACGAAAGACCAGACATATTAAAGGAAATAAGGGAAAAGAAAGTCTTAGATGAGGTTTTAAAGAAGAAGATAGAAGAGGCCCTTAAAGACTTTAAGAAGAAGTTTGTAGCCTAATGGAGGTAATAAGCTCAAACCTTCCCCTCCTAACTACCCTAATACTTTTTCCCATTTTCTCTTCCTTTCTTTTACTCTTTGTAAGGGAGGAGCTCGTAAAGTTTCTTTCCATTTTGGCAAGCCTAATAGAGGTCCTTTTTTCCCTCTCCCTACTATACAGGTTTGACCTGAGTAATTCTGAGAAGGTCCAATTTTTTGAAAGGTATTACCTACTAAAAGATTTAAACCTTTCCTTTGCCTTTGGTGTAGATGGTCTCTCCCTCCTTATGGTCCTATTAAACGCCCTCATAACCCTCGTTGCTGTCCTTTGGTCCATTAGGGACAGACAGATAACTTTTAGACTAAAAGAGTATTACGCTTGGCTCCTTTTCAGCTGTGGAGTTTTGATGGGAGTATTTATTAGCTTTGACCTAATCTCCTTTTACGTTTTTTACGAGCTAACCTTAGTCCCTATGTTCTTCCTGATAGGCATTTGGGGTTATAAACTTAGGCTTTATTCAGCCTACAAGTTCTTCATATACATATTTGCCTCCTCTTTGCTACTTTTGATAGGGATAGGTGGTGTTGCGGTGGTCCATAAGAGGGAGTTTGGACATTTTTCCTTCTTTTACTTAGACCTTTTAAAAAACCACTACGGTGAAGGCTTAGGCCTCTTCTTATTCTTACTCTTTTTTATAGCCTTTTGGGTAAAGTCTCCCTTTATACCCTTCCACACCTGGCTACCCGATGCCCACGGAGAGGCTCCGACCGCAGGCTCGGTGTTCTTGGCAGCGGTCCTACTAAAAATGGGAACCTATGCGATTTTAAGGTTTAACTTTGGACTCTTCCCTCAAATCACCTTAAAGTTGCAACCCTTTCTAATATTTTTGGGAATCCTTACTATAATTTACGCCTCTTGGATGACCTTAGTTCAAAAGAATGTAAAGAGGTTTGTAGCCTACTCTTCCGTCTCCCACATGGGCTTTATCCTAACCGCCCTTTCCACTTTAAATTTAGAGGGTTTTAGGGGAGGAGTTATGGAAATGTTTGCCCACGGCCTAACTTCGGCAGGCCTCTTTATGGTAGCTGGCTTTATATACAACAGGCTTCATACCTTTAACTTTGACAGGCTAAGGGGCTCTATAAGGTTTATGCCCCTTTATGCCCTAACGACGCTCCTTATAGTTTATGGTGCCATGGGACTTCCCGGAGGCTCCTCCTTTTGGGGAAAGTTCCTTACTATCCTTTCCACCAACGAGCTATCCTTTAAGCTGTCCCTCATAACCCTAATTGGTGCCTTTTTCAGCGCCATGTACCTTTTATACTTTATAAAAACCCTATACATAGACGCTCAAACTGAAAGCGTAATAGTGCATTTTTCCGATTTAAGGGGTTATAAACTTATAGCCTTTACCCTTTTGGTAATCTTTATAATTTTTGTTGGACTCTACCCAAAACCCTTTTTTAAAATATACGAAGCAAGCTTAAAACTCATCTTGGGAGGATTTAAGTAATGGAAGGCCTCTTGGTTAAAATAAATTATTTAGAATTTTTGCACTTAATGCCCGAATTGGTTTTGGTATTTTTCTCCTTTTTAATAATGAGTTTAGATTTAATTTTAAAGGATAAAAAAC
>WFPT01000183.1 GCA_015487365.1 Aquificaceae bacterium | reverse complement strand
TCCTGGAAGCGGTCAAGGTAATTTTCACCTCATAGTCTAAAAATTGCCTTAGCTTTTAGTTAAAAAAAAGGAGGTGGAAGGTATGGTGAAGAAGTTGTTGGTAGGTGCTTTAACGGCGTTGGTGGTAATTTCCTGCGGTAAGGCAAAGGGTGGAGGAGGTGGAGGGGCTACTACTAAGGTAACCCCAACGGGGGTAAGTGCCCTGGTAGAAACCCAAAAGGTAAGGGTTGACGGCTCAAATCCACCGGTGGTGGTGGGATTTTCACACAAGGTGTTAAATGCGGGTGGAGGACTGAGCAACCTAAACAGGGACGATGCCTTAAACAAAGTCCTCACTACCAGTATGCTCTGTAAAAACGGGAATGCGGTCTTATCCGATGGAGCTAACACTTACTACTTCTTTGACGCCCAAAAGAAGGAAATAAGGCTCTTAGGTAGGACGGGAGCGGGGGGAGGTATTTTAAACTTAGGGGGAGTTCGTGCCTTTAGCTCTTTGGGAGGCTCTGGCTTCCTTTTGGCCTTTTGTGATGGAGAATACGTCTTTACCAACGAGTGCTCCCTGGGTAAGTGCCAGAGCTCCTCTTCCCAAAAGCTTGTAGCCTTTGCAAACAAAGGAATGCTTTACGTAGTTCCAGCTCCCAAGGGGGTTAAAACTTTTAGGTTTTGGCAGAGTGGAAACCTATCAAAGAGTATAAACCTAAACTTTAACAATCCTCCCACTAACCTAATGGTGAGGGACTCTGGAAACTTCTCCTACGTGGTGGTTTGGAACAACAAGGAGCTTTGGTTTGGTAGTTACAGCCACGCTACCTCCACTTTGAGGAGCTTAAAGGCTGTAAATGCTCCCGCGGGGGCAAACTTTCAGTTTGTGGTTTTAGATGGCTCTGGAAACCTATACTACGTCCTTTCCAACAACCTCAACCAAGTAGTCGGGATTACCAACGTTGGAACTCAGCTAACCCAAAACCTTGGAGTGGGGCTGAACGTAAATGCTCTAATTCCACTCTCCGACGGGGTGGCCATATGGGATGGTGCTTCCTGGCACACCTGGAAGGCTGTCTCAGGAGCAACCCTAACCACCTTGACCGCAACTTCCACCTTAGCCCAGGCCTTAAATTTATGCTTAGTAAGTTTTGGAAACGAGGCTACAAATACTATGTTCTGCTTTGACCCAGCTACCCCCAACAACGAGTTAGCTATCATTAACTCCACCACTTCCGCAACCCTCCTCAATCCCGACAACCAGGCAACCCCTAACTTCCTAAGTTTTGGAGGCTCTACCGGTGGGCTCGTCTTCTTAAAGGACCTAAACAATCGGTGGGTTAGGTGCGACCTCATAAATAAGAGTTGCACCACCTTGAAGAACGTTTCAACCCTTGATACTAATGTTTTCAGTCAAGGACCTCAAATAGCCATTTCCGCGGGCAGGACCTACGTGGTTGATTTGATTAACGACCAGGTCCTTTACGACTTTACCATATCACCACTCTTTGTCTGGGGCGCTTCCTTGGACAGCACCAAGCTCCTAAACCTTTCCCCAGAGCCCGGCTCCCTGTGTGATAGGGTTGGCCTATTTAATGCGGTGGAAACCCAGAGCGCTACAAACTCCTCCGGGACTTGGCAGGTTTCCGGTGTAAAGAGGGTGGTAATCTTTAAGGACAGCCAACCACCGTCCGAATGTCTGTCTAAGGTTTTAAGCGTCTGGTAATTTTTAAGGGGGCTCCCCCGCCCCCTCCCCTAAAAAGGGTGCTAAAATATTTGCTATGAAAAAGTTTAGTTTTTTCCCACTAATCTTTACGGTCTTTTTGGTAGGTTTTTTAATAGGGGCAAAGGCCAACGAGGGTGAGGACGATTACAAATACTTAAAGCTTTTTTCAGAGGTCCTAAAAATAGTTAAGGAGGATTACGTAAAGGAGGTAAAGACCAAGGACCTGATTTACTCTTCCATAAAGGGGATGGTCTCCTCCCTGGACCCCTTTTCCGCCTTCCTAACTCCCAAGGAATACAGGAGCTTCATAGGTGAAACGGAGGGTAAGTTTGGAGGGGTTGGGATAGAGATAACCTTGGACAAGGGTAGGCCTGTGGTAATCACCCCTTTGGTGGGG
The DNA here is from genome assembly GCA_015487365.1 of Aquificaceae bacterium. Lineage (GTDB taxonomy): Bacteria > Aquificota > Aquificia > Aquificales > Aquificaceae > S012-77. The sequence goes on along the minus strand of WFPT01000183.1, from coordinate 3,204 downwards.
ACACCCGCCTACAAGGCTGGTATAAAACCCGGAGACGTAATAATAGCGGTTGATGGTAAGGATACCTTAGGTAAAAGCCTTATTGAAGTGGTAAATATGATTAGGGGGCCCGTTGGAACGGAGGTGGAGCTAACCATAATGAGGAAGGGCCTTGAAAGGCCCATAAAACTAAGGATAAGGAGGGGGATAATAAGGATTGAAAGCGTTAAGGTTCGCAAAATAGGTAAGATAGGGTATGTAAAGATAACACAGTTTATAAACGGGACCACGGATACCCTCAGGAGAAAACTCTTAAAGCTTAAAGGTGAGGGGATAAAAGCCCTAATCCTTGACCTAAGGAACAACCCGGGGGGCCTTTTGAGTGAAGCGATTGGGGTTGCGGACCTTTTCTTGGAGGAGGGAAAGCTTATAGTTTATACCAAGGGGAGGAGGGGAGACATACACAGGGCCTACTCCAAGAACCCACCCCTGGTCAATCTACCCATGGTAGTTTTAATAAACAGGGGAACCGCCAGTGCCAGTGAGATAGTAACGGGAGCTTTGCAGGATTACGGGAGGGCAAAGGTGGTAGGGGAGAGGAGTTTTGGCAAGGCCTCGGTCCAAAACCTTATACCCTTAGAGGATGGCTCCGCCCTAAAACTTACCGTAGCATACTACTACACTCCAAAGGGGAGGCTTATACACAAAAAGGGCATAGAGCCGGACGTTAAAGTTAAGATGAGTTTGAAGGAGGTAGAGAGGCTCTTAAAGGAGATAAAGAGGGAGAGGCTTGCGGGAGCAAAGGGGGAAGTTTTGGTAGTCCCCTCCTTAGACCCTCAACTGAGGAAGGCCATAGAAATCTTAAAGCCCTATGTGGAAGGAAGTTAAGGACTTAGAGCTTAACTTTAACTTAAAGGTTTCCACCAAGGACTTGGAGCCCAAGGACTTCTTCCCAAAGCAGGAGCGTTTAAAGGAGGCCTTTGAAACCTTCTTGGCGGTAAAGGACTACAACCTCTTCGTGGTGGGCCCAGAGGGGGTTGGTAAGACAACCTACACCCTGAGCAGGTTGGAGGAGGAAAGGAAGAAACTGCCTCCCCCGGAGGACCTCTGCTATTACCACAACCCGGAAGAGCCCCTAAGGCCGAAGCTCCTGGTCCTACCAAACGGCCAAGGCAGAAGGTTAAAGGAAAAGGTTGAAAGGGTCCTACAACTCCTTAAAGAGAAGACCCTGAGGGTATTTGAAAGTAAAGAGTTTGAAGAGGAAAAGAGGAAGAGGTTGAAGGTGATTGAGGAAAAGAAGCAAAAACTTTTGTTGGAACTATCCCAAAGGGCCCAAGAGTCTGGCCTTTTTCTCCTAATAACTCCCACCGGTTTTAAGGTCTTACCCACTTTAATGGGGAGACCCATACCCGAGGAGGAGGCCCTCTCAAACCCAGCCTTAAAGGAGCAATACCAAAGGAGGATGGAGAGCTTTGAGCCCATCCTAAAAGACTATCTAAGGGAAATACACCAGTTGGACCACAAACTAAATCTCATAGTTAGGGAATTAAGGAGGGAGACCGCCAACTACTTAGTTTCCAACGCCTTAGAGGAGCTCTTCAAGGAGTTTCCCAGGGCAAAGGAGTTCTTAAAGGTTTTAAAGGAGCTCCTAATAGAAAACATACATCTCTTCCTTGAATGGGAGGTGAGCCTGGACAACCCCCTGATGAAGAAGGTTTTAGAAACCAACATGAACCTCTTTAAACTCCACCTCTTCGTAGATTCATCCCCCTTAAAATACGCCCCCCTGGTTTATGAAAGGCTCCCAACCTTCAAGGGACTCTTTGGTTTTGTTTCATACAAGCACCAGATGGGCTTTCTTTTTGCAGACCACACCAGCTTGGTGCCTGGCTCCATACACAGGGCAAGGGGTGGATTTTTAGTTTTAAGGAGTAAGGACCTCCTCTTAAATCCAATACTCTATCACTTTTTAAAGAGGAGCCTCTTAAAGGGGGAAATCCTTTTAGAGGGAGGTGAAGACTTCTTCCCCCTCTCCGTGGGAATAAGCCCGGAGCCGGTAGATTTTAAGGGGAAGGTCGTCCTCCTGGGTGACAACCTGACCTACTTACTTTTAAAGGGTTGGGACGAAGACTTTTCTAAAATTTTTAAAATTAAGGCTGAATTTAATCCATTAGTGGAAATAGATGAGGAATTTTTAAAAAATTTTCCCAACTTTTTGAAAAAATTAGTAGAACAGAATCGCTTAAAGGATTTAAACGATGAGGGAGTTTCCGAAGTTTTAAGGGTATTTTTACACAAATTTGGGACGAGGAAAAGGGTATTTTTAAAAACTTCCTTTTTAGAGGAGCTTTTAAAGGAGAGCAATTTAAACGCTAAGGGGGAGCTGATAGGCAAGGAAGAAGTTAGAAGGGCATATAGGAAAAAGTATAGGAGGGAAAACCTTATAGAAGAGAGGATAAGGTCTTTAATTGAGGAAGGTAAAATTAAGGTGGAGGTTGAAGGGGAGAGGGTTGGACAGGTAAACGGTTTAAGCGTTTATGACTTTGGGGAAATTTCCTTTGCCATCCCCGTTAGGATAACCTGCGTTTCCTTCCTGGGTGAAAGAGGGATAATCAACATAGAGAGGGAGATAAATTTAAGCGGTCCTATACACAGCAAGGGCTTTTTACACCTTATAGGTTACTTAGGCCATACCTACGGTAGGGAAGTTCCCCTCTCTTTCAGCGCCATAATTACCTTTGAGCAGTCTTACGACGAAGTTGAAGGGGACAGTGCCTCCTTATCCGAGCTTTTAAGCCTCCTCTCTTCCCTTTCCCAAACTCCCCTAAGGCAGGACTTGGCTGTAACGGGCTCCATAGACCAGTTTGGGAGGGTTCAACCCGTGGGAGGAGTTAGGGAAAAGGTTGAAGGATTCTTTTACACCTGCAAGGCAAAAGGCCTTACCGGAACCCAGGGTGTTATAATTCCCAAGGAAAATTACGAGGACCTGGTTTTAGCACACGAGCTCTTAGAGGAGGTAAAGAAGGGTAGGTTTCACCTCTACTTGGTAGAAAGCGTTGATGATGCCATAGAGTTGGTCTTTAAGATGAGTCCAAAGGGTTTCCACAGGAAGGTTAAGGGTAGCTTGGTTAAGCTCCAGAGGAAACTTCGCTAAGCTTTGCACTAATTTCTACAAAGGAGACGAAGAGGGGGTGGGGTGAGTGTATAGAACTTTTAAACTCGGGG
>WFPT01000182.1 GCA_015487365.1 Aquificaceae bacterium | reverse complement strand
GTTTGTAGGCTTTACCCCAGACTTAGTTACGGGGATTTGGGTTGGTTTTGACGTAAAAGAGAGCATGGGGGAGCACATGAGTGGGGCGAGGGTAGCCCTACCCATATGGGTTAAGTTTATGTCGGTCGCTTCCTTACGCTACCCCAACAGGGACTTCCCCCTGGACGAAAACAACGTGGTGGTAGATATAAACGAGGACCTGTTGGTAAGGGCGGATGAGACCTGTCAGGGGGTGCCCATGGTCTTTATAAAGGGAACAGAGCCCAAGGAAAGCTGTAAGGACATCCTTGAAAACATAATAATACCCGAGGTGGAAAGCTCAGAGGACTAACTTTTCCTCAACCACCACCTTGTTCTTACCCTCCAGCTTTGCCCTGTAAAGGGCCCTATCCGTCCTGTTTATAAACTCTTCTTTACTTTCGGGTGGCCTGTATTGGGAAGCCCCAACGCTAACACTAACCCTTATTTCTTTCCCCTTAAAGCTTATTGGATTCTCATAAATTTTCCTCCTAAGCCTTTCCCCTATCACAAAGGCTTCCATACTGGTGGTAAAGGGTAAGATTATGGCAAACTCCTCACCCCCATACCTACAAGCAACGTCGGACCTCCTAAGGTTTTGCCTGATAATCCTTCCTATTTCCATTAAAACCAAGTCTCCACACAGGTGCCCAAACTCATCGTTTAGCCTTTTAAAGTCGTCTATGTCCATCATGAGCAAGGAGAGCTTGTAAAATATTCCCCTCCTTGCCCTCTCCACCTCCATTTCCAGGAACCTTTCAAAGTATCTCCTGTTAAAGAGGCCCGTTAGGGGGTCCCTAAAAGCGATTTCCGAAAGGTCCTCTATCTTCCTCTCCTTTTCCAATATTACGCTGATTATAAAGGCTAAATCCATCAGAACCTTTGCGTCCCCCCTCGTAAAGTCCCTCTTCTTACTAATATTCCCCACCGATAGAATTCCAAGGGCATTACCCTCCCCCATAAAAACCATCATGAGCTGTTTTAAACCCAACCTCTTCCAGGACTCCACCGCAAAGGGTGAATTTTGATAATCGTTCGCTATTATGTAGTTTCTTTTACTCAAAAGGGCGGAGGCCAAGGACTTTGAAAATATGGGAACCCTATACTTTTTAGGCTCGTAATCGGGGGCAAGCCTTTTAAAGGAGCTTGATACTTTATCGTAAATTACAAAGTTTCCCTCTATTCTACCTATGGCGGAGCCATCCGCGTTAAAGAGTTGGGCTATTAAGTCTAATACCTTTGACCAGTTGTCCTCCTTATACTGGCCCGTTGCTATTAAGTGTAAAACTTCAAGGACCTTCTTTGCCCTAACCATCAAAGTTAATCTTATCAAAATTTTTTACGGTGGAGCGTGAAAGGTGTGTTAAAATAAAAGCTTATGTTAAGACTTTTTTTAACGCTTTTAGCCTTAACTTTACTTAGTAACGGCTGTGCCAAGAAGGTCATAAGGCAGAGCCCTGAAAAAACTCAGATTGAGAGGTCTCAGAAGGCCTTTGAGGAGCTTGAAAGGGTAAGGTGAAGTTAAACCCGGAGGAGTTAAAGGAGGTTGTGGATTACTCGGTTATGGGGATACTCCTTTTTATGAGCGTTTTAAGCTTTGCGGTTTTCTTAGAAAGGCTTTACACCTTAAAGAAAATAAACATCTTTGAAATATTCAGCAAGAAGGAGTTGGAGTTAATCCTTACCAAAAGGCTCTACATACTGGCAACCGTAGCCACAAATGCACCCTACGTTGGACTTTTGGGAACAGTTTTAGGGATACTCCTAACCTTTTACTCTATCGGTGAAAGGGGCTTTAAGGAACCAAAGGAGATAATGGAGGACTTAGCTTTGGCCTTAAAGGCTACCGCCTTGGGACTTTTGGTGGCAATACCCTCTTCAATCTTTTACAACTACCTCCTTAGAAAAGTTAAGGAAAAAATTTACCTTTGGGAGATAGACAGGGAAAAGCTTTACAGCTAAAATAGTAATTATGGAGCACCTGACCAAGGAGGAGGTAGAGGAGCTAAGGAGGACACTCCTGAGGATGAAAGAAGAAATTTTAAAGAGGGCAAGGGAAAACCTAAAAACTTCTTCCTCCTTTGAGGGTGGGGATGAAATAGACAGGGCAAACTACCAGAGGGAAAACTTTTTAAATTTAAGGCTTTTGAGTAGGGAGGCCCAGCTCTTAAAGAGGATAGATTATATGCTCTTAAAGATGGAGGAGGGGACTTACGGAGTATGTGAAAACTGTGGAGAGCCAATACCCTACAAAAGGCTAAAAGCAAGACCCGTTGCAAGGCTCTGCATAAGGTGCAAGGAAGAGGAAGAGCTTAATGAAGGACAGTAGCTGGGCCTTCCCAAGGATAAGGAGACTACCCCCCTACGTATTTTCAACCATAAACGCCCTAAAAACCAAACTCAGAAAAGAAGGTGAGGACATAGTGGATTTAGGTATGGGAAACCCAGACCTCCCTCCCCCAGACTTTGTGATTGAAAAGCTATGCGAGGTTGCAAGGAAGAAGAATACCCACAGATACTCCCTTTCCGCGGGAATACCAAGGCTAAGGAAGGCCATTTGCAACTTTTACAGGGAAAGGTTTGGAGTAATCCTTGACCCAGAAAGGGAGGCCATAATGACCATCGGTGCAAAGGAAGGCTACTCCCACCTCATTTTAAGTCTAATCTCACCCGGAGACACCGTCATAGTCCCAAATCCCTCTTACCCTATCCATTACTACGCTCCCATAATAGCGGGTGGAGAGGTAAGGACCATACCCTTAAAGGGTGAAGAGGACTTAGAGGACTTTTTAAAAAAACTCCACCAAGCCATAAGGGAAACCTTGCCAAAACCAAAGGCCATAGTCCTGAACTTTCCCCACAACCCAACCACCACCTGCGTTGAATTGGACTTTTTCAAGGAGGTAGTCTCCTTAGCCTTAAAGGAGGAAGTATTTTTAATACACGACTTTGCCTACGGAGACATTACCTTTGACGACTACAAGGCCCCCTCCCTTTTGGAGGTGGAAGGTGCAAAAAAAATTGCGGTTGAAATCTATTCTATGTCCAAGAGTTTTTCCATGGCGGGTTGGAGGGTAGGCTTTGTCCTTGGAAATGAAATCCTTATAAAAAACTTGGCCCACCTAAAAAGCTACTTAGACTATGGGGTCTTTTTACCTATACAGGTAGCCAGCATAGTGGCCCTTGAATCGGACTATTCGGTGGTCCAAAAAGTAAAAAAAGTCTATGAGAGGAGGAGGAACGTTTTGGTAGAAGGCCTTAGGAAGTTGGGTTGGCACGTTCCAAAGCCAAAGGGCTCTATGTTCCTTTGGGCTAAGATACCTAACTGGGTAGGAAAGAATTCCTTAGAATTTTCCCTTTACCTTTTAAAGGAAGCAAAGGTTGCGGTCTCCCCCGGTATAGGCTTTGGAACGGAGGGGGAAGGCTTTGTAAGGTTTGCCTTAGTAGAAAACGAGCTTAGGATAAAGCAAGCAATAAGGGGAATAAGGAGGGCCCTTAGGAAGCTTCAAGGACAATCCTCTCCCAGTCCTCCTTAAAGTATTCGTCTATTTCCCTTAGAGTTTCATCCCTCGGCTCTATCCCTTCGTCCGGTATTAAAAAGTCGGGTAAATATTTTGCCAAAAAGAGTATGGAATACCTAAGGGGGTATATGTATAGGTATTTAACCAAAAGGGGCTCCTGAGAAT
>WFPT01000181.1 GCA_015487365.1 Aquificaceae bacterium | reverse complement strand
CCCATACACATACCTCCCCTCAGGGAAAGGAAAGAAGATATACCCTTACTCTTAAACTGCATAATAAAGAAGCACTCCAAGAGGATAAAGGGTTATACGAAAGCCTTTTTAAGGAAACTCATGGAATACCCCTTCCCCGGGAACGTGAGGGAGCTGGAAAATATAGTTTTAAGGGCCATATCCCTAAACAGCACCGGAATTTTAACCAGTAAGGACCTGAGGGGGCTTGAATACTTTAAGGAGGAAGAAAGCTGGAAGCTTAACTTTAAGGATTTTGTAAAGAGGAGTTTGAGGGAAGGTAAGGACTACCGCCAGATTTTAAAGGAGGTGGAAGGGGTCCTTTTAGAGGGTGCGGAGGAGCTCTTTGGTAAGAACCTATCGGAGCTTGCAAGGAGACTAAGACTTAGTAGAACTACCCTCTATAAGAAGGTTAAGGCTAACGGAGCAAAAGGGCCTTAATCTGTTAGGGGGCCTTTCCCTTAAATCCTTCAAAAAACCTAACCCTGGCACCCTCAAATTTCCCCCTATTTCAAGTAGGGGGTAATAAAAAAAGTCCCTCTTGGTTAGGTAAGGGTGAGGAATCTTTAAGTCCTCCTCTTCAACTATTAAGTCTTCACACAAGAGTATGTCTATGTCTATTTCCCTCTCCCCCCACCTCCTCCTCTTCTTCCTACCGAGCCTTACTTCAATTTCCTTTAACTTCCCAAGGAGCTCCTTGGGTTCAAGATGGGTTTTATGTTCAAGGACACAGTTTAGGAACTTGGGTTGGTTTAAGACACCCCAGGGCTCACTCTCGTAGATGGTGGAAACCTTTAAGACCTTCCCGATTTTGGTGAGCTCCTCTATGGCCCTAAGTAAATGGGCTAATCTGTCTCCTAAGTTGCTACCAAGGGCCAAAAAGTAATTCATGGACTACCTCTTCAAGCAAACCTTGGAGGGTTTCCTGTAAAGCCTACTCATAAAGCCCACAATAGGTAGGTGGTAGTTTATCCTTATTCCAAAGGAAAGGCCTCCCTTTAAGTTGGGCCTGTCCCCAAAGTTGGTTATGTCCGTTCCGTTGAGCTTATACTTGGTTCCAAAGAGCTGGTTGTATGCTAAAAAGCCTGAAACTTCAAGGTTTGGTGAAAAGTTGTAACCAAGGCTCAAACCTCCGTAAAGGGAAAGGGAGGAGGTTTCCAGCTTGTTTTGCAGTTGGTCCTCAGAAGAAAGGCTTAAACTGGAAAAGCCCAAGGTGGGGGCAAGATAAAGGCCCAAGTTGGTAAAGTAAAACCTCTTTGAAAGGGACAAAAATAGCTCACTAAGAGAATGGGACTTAAAGCTCCTACTGACAAATCCAAAGTTGTAGTTTAATTCGTTAGAAGAAAAGCCACTGCTAAAACCTAAGCTCAGCCAAAGCTCAGAAAGGTATCTTACATTTAAAGAATATCCTAAGTCCAAGCTTAGGCCCAAGGAGAAGGTGTTAAAGTTTAGGGTCCCCTGGTAAGCTCCCGTTGAGGTAAAGGGGCTTACCTTAAAACCACCGAAGACGAAGAGGCCAGTCCAAGGGTGCTCCCTCATCTGGTCCTTAAACTCAACGGAGCCCTTTATGAGTTCAAACTCGCTCCACTCTCTCTTCTTGCAGTTTATGGAAACCACCCTTGCCTTTACAAAACCCTTGTAACTCCTCCTACCGTTTTCCATCAAGAATACGTCATAGGGTGCATCAACCCTTAAATCCTCTAAGACCCCAACGTCCGCAAAGACCCTCCTCCCCTTAACTTCTTCCACTACGGTAAATATGGCAAAGTTGTCGTCCTTTTTGAGCTCGTAGCTTGCGGATATGGAAGCGGATTTTACGGATTCAAAGAAGGCCCGCTCCACTAAGGGTATCAAGTCCTCGGGGGTAGGTCTAAAAGGAAACTCCTTACTGACGGTAGGGGAAAAAATCACACCTCCCGAAGTCCCGGAAAAGGTCCTCTTATAGGTCTTAAAGCTTTCCCCCTCCAACTTAAAGACTACCACCTTAAAGTTTATGGGTAGTTTCAGCTCCGCTTTGTAAAGGATTTTTACACCAAAGAGGGTTTCCTTTTTAACCTGTTTTATTTTGAGCTCACCGTGAGTCCTTGGAATGTAAAGGGCAAAAACGTAGGCGGAGTTTAAGAGTTTTTCCAGGAGCTTTGCGGGAATTCCCACCTCCTTTGCCTTTTCCCTTATAAAGGTCCCCCTTTCCTTGGAGGGTAGCTCCTCATACCTTACCTTCCTACTGGCCCTCAGTATTTCCTTTAAGGGTTTTGCCAGCTCACCGTTTAGGTATTCAAGGACTTTCTTTTTAAAACCTTCGTAATCTACGTTCTGTAAGTAGAAGGCCCTTATTGAGCCGTAGGGCACCTCCACCTTTGCCCTTGCACTCAGCAGGACTACCCTTTCCTTGGAAAAGAAGACCTTGTCAAACCTCTGGGTTATTAGCCAATCGTAAATTTCCTTAGAAACGGAGGTGACCACCTTGGGTAAAAACCGGTAACCCCACTTCCCGAGGGAGTAGCAAACCTTTGCGTTTAGGGGACAGTATTCCGTTTCAACGAAGAAATTCATAGATTCAAAGGTAGGATAAAGACCTATCACCACCTTCCTTTCGTATCTCTTCTGGCTTTCCCCGTAGGTGGTTAGCTCACCCTTCCCCTGCCCAAACAAAAAGGTAATTATTAGTAAAAAGAATAATACCCCCATAAAGAAATTATACGATACTAACCCTTGCCTTCCAGCTAACTGGAAGGTTTATATTCCCTGAATATGAAGGTAGTTGTGGAAATTTTGGAAGCCAACGCCTGCCCAAAGTGTGGGGTGGTAAAGGAGCGGGTGGAAAAGGTGGCAAGGGAGCTGGGTGTAGAAGTTAAGTTCCTTAGCCCCTTAAAGGACATAAACAGGATAGTGGAGCTGAGGATACTCACTACACCCGCGGTGGTCGTAAACGGAAAGTTAAAGTTTTTAGGGGTGGTTCCAACCGAAGAAAAGATAAGGGAGGCTATAAGGGAGGAGTTAAGGTGATACTGATTTACTTGGTTCCACTCCTTGGACTTCTTTCCTCCTTTACACCCTGCATGTGGAATTTGAGCTTACTTTTTAGAGCTTACGCTAAGAAGGGAGGTTATACCTTTTATATATCCTTCTTCCTTTCAAGGCTATTGCTCTTTAACGTAATAGCCCTCCTCCTTTACATAACTTCCTTAAATTTTAGCCTTAATAAGCACAAGTTAATGGTTGTTCAGGGTTTTGTTGCAAGCATTTTTATACTCGGTTTCCCCCTTATGAGAAGGTTTGGATTTGCACCCTTTGACCTTTCCTTTCAATTTCTCTTCCCAAACGTAAGGTTTCCAGAAGGTTTGGCCTTAGGCTTTAACCTTCCTTACTGTGCACTCCCCTTTATTTTACTCCTTGGAGCCTATTCCCTCTACCTTTCCACTCCCTTTTTAATCTTTAACCTATACTTCCTATTTTCAGCACTCCCTATGTTCTTTACTTCCCTTTTACCAGAAAGGGTTTTAAAGGGTGTTGCACCCTTTATAAAGGT
>WFPT01000180.1 GCA_015487365.1 Aquificaceae bacterium | reverse complement strand
TATTTAAAGAGGGCCCTAAGGTACGAGAGGACTCCCCTCTCCTTGGCTTCAAAAATCTTTTTTTTAGTAAAGGAAGGTAAGGTAAAGGAGGTGGAAAGAATTATAAACGAGAGTGTAAGGGAAGGCTTTAACAACGAGCTCCTCTTAATACTCTTAAAGAAAAAGGAAGTTATCCCAGAAATACTTAAATTTATTGAAAGGAGGGAGGGTGAATTTTACCCGGAGGTCTTGGCAAAGATGTATAAAAATATTGGTATGATGAGGAAGGCGGAGGAAATCCTTGAAGGGAAAGTGGGAGAGGTTGCCTTTAAGTGTTTAGTTTGCAGGAGGGAGTTTGAAGAATACTCACCCATGTGCAACGGATGTTTAAGCTGGGGCTCTTTAAGGGTGGGGAGGGGAGGAGATGATAGTTGATATTGCAAAGAAGTTGGTGAAGGTAAAGATAGTTTATTACGGGATAGCGCAGTCTGGAAAGACCACCAACGTAGAAGCTTTGGCTAAGATGTTCAAGAGTGAGCTTTTAAGTGTTGATACCAAGGGGGAAAAGACCTTGGTCTTTGACTTCCTCTCCCAGAGGGAGACCGTAGAAGACCTAAAACTTTCTTACTCCATATACACCATACCCGGCCAGAGCATATACTCGGACATAAGGAAGGTGGTTATGAGGGGTGTGGATGCCTTAGTTTATGTGGTGGATTCTCAAAGGGAGAGGCTTAAAGAGAACATAGACTTTTGGGACGTTTTAAGGGAGGACCTAAAAGAAATAGGTAAAAAGCTTGAAGACATTCCTACGGTAGTTCAGTTTAACAAGATGGACTTACCCAACGCCTTGGACCAGGAAACCCTGGAAAAGAAGGTAAATATTTACGGTTTCCCATCCCAGACCGCAATAGCTGTAAAGGGTTTAGGGGTTGGGGAGACCTACCTTAAACTCAAAAGGCTACTCCTTGAAAAGATAAAGAAAGAGGTTGGTTTATGATTTTGGGTAACGTTTCTTCAAGGGAGGAGCTAACCGACTTTTTATCCAACTTCCTCTTTTCCAAAACTGGGACCGCATACATACTCTTGGACAAGTTCAACTTCTTCACCTTTACCGTTGATGGGGGTAAGGTATTAGGTTTTAGTTCAAGGTTTTATGAGAGGTTTTTAGAGGAAGGGAGCAACCTTGAAAACCTGGTTTTATTCCTCTTTGCGGAGCTCATAAGGAATCCCAGTTTTTCCTTCAAGTTTGAGGATAAGGTCTTTAACATAAAGCACTACCTAAAAGAGCCCCTTTCGGGGGACAACATCCTCCTAAACGCCAGCTTGGTGAGTAGAGAGTTGGAAGAAATTTACTCTGAGATTATCTCCCCCTTTGCCCTTGTAAAGCTACAAGACGGCCAAGGGGTGGAAGTTTTTCTAAGTTTAATATTAAAGGAGAGGGGTAAGCTCGTTAAGTTTTTAAGGGACTTTAAAAAGAGGAAAAAGGAGGTGGTGGGCTTTCTTTTGGAAGACCAAAAGCTCAGCGAGGTTTATATAAAGGGTGCTCCCTCTGAGAGGATAAACATTTTCAGGCTCATGGAGAGCTTGAGGAAGGTGAAGTTTAACGGCATAGTAAAGTTTTTTGGGGAAGTTGAGCTAACCTTGGTCTTTAAGGGGGGGGAGATTTATACAATATCAAGGGTATGGAACGAGTTCTTTAACTTCTTGGCCTTTCAAACTAAAAATACCAAGCTTTCGGTTATGTCCCTTAAAGAGGAGGAAATAGACATCTTTTCCAGCCTCTTTTGTAACGAGCCAGCCTTTGAGGAGGTCCCATCCCTCATCTCCGATTACAGACACGTTCTCATCTCCCTACTATCTAAGGAGGAAACGGGTGTGGTTAAGGTGCGCTCCAAGGAGAAAAACCTTTACTTTTTCTTAAAGGAGGGGGAGATGCTGAGGATAATCTCTGAAAGGGACGGGAGCTTGGAGGAGGGGAACATAGAAGAGCTTGAAAGTTATACCACCACCTTCTACCCTTTGAGGGAAGGTGGGAACTTTAAGGATGCCATAAACGTCCTCTTCATAAACGTAATCTTAGAGGTGTTTAAGAAGAACGAAATAGACATAAGCTGTGAGCTCTTAAAGGAGCTGGGGAATGAGAGGGGTTTAAAATATACGGGTGATGGGGTAGTCTTTGAGGGGTTACCTAATGAAAAAATATTTAGGATTTTGGACGAGCTGGTTCAGGTGGGAATAAGGAAGCTGGGAAGGTTTAAGTTCCCCCAGGAGGTGGAAAGGAGCTTACAACCTTATGGAGATTTTGTAAAGTTTTTGAACATATCCCTCAGGAGTTAGCTTCCAGGAGGTATTCCGCAAGGTGCATAACCCTTTGCCCCTTAACCCCCTTTGAGAGCTGTAAAACGCAACCGGGGCAGGTGGTAAGGATAAACTCCGCGCCCGTCTCTTTAAAGTCTTTAACCTTTTCTTTGAGTATGTCCTCGGACATTTTGGGATTCTTTACGGAAAAGAGGCCAGCAAAACCGCAACAGCTTTGCCCTCTTTTAGCCTCTTTAAAGCTACAACCCTTTAAGTTTTTTAAAAACTCATAGTAAAAGTCCTTGCCCACCTTCATGGCTGAATAGGAGTGGCAGGGGACGTGGAAGGTTACCCTTCCCTTCCCCTTTAAAGGTAAGTCCTTCAAGAGCTGGGTAAAGTCCAAAACTTCCCAGTCCATTCCATAGTCTTCCAAGAGGGCTCCCCCACAGGTGGGACAGGCTACCACTACCTTGTCAAAGGAATACCTCTTCATCTCCTTTAAGTTCTCCTCCTTTATCCTTTCAAACTTTTCCAGCTCCCCCGAGTAGAGGAAGGGTGCCCCGCAACACTTTATATTCTCTGGGACCACCACGCTATAACCCGCCCTGTTTAAAAGCTCTACCACCGCCTCACCGGTTTTACCGTAAAAGAAGTCTATCATACAGCCCGTAAAGAAGAGGAGGGTTGCCTTCTCCCTTTTAGCTTTAAAGGTCTTCCCCCTTAAAGAGAAGGGCTTTGAGCTGGGTCTTGGTATTTTTATCCTAAAACCGTTGGGTAGAAAGAGCTTAAAGCTCGGTATAAATCTCCAAAGTAATGAGGAGATTCTCTTAAAGGGCACACTTTGGAGGATTTGTAAAGAGAGTAAAGAAAGGGTTTGGAGGAGGCCACCACCTAACTTTTTAACCTTTTCCCCCTTTGCATAAACTAATATTTCCTTAAACTTTACGTCGTTTGGACAAATCCACTCACACCTCCTACACAGGGCACACTCTTCCCACTGCTTTGCCACCTCCTCCTTTAAGGGTATTTCCCCCTTCAAGACCTTCTCCGCCAAAAAGAGTCTTCCCCTCGCAAAACCACCCTCTTGGAGTTTCCTAGGGTAGGTGGGGCAGACGGACTTACAGAGGCCACACTTTACGCAGGCCTGGGCTAAATCTATGGGAATTTCTAAGAGCTTTTCCATAGTTAAGTTAAAGTTAGTCCCGAGTAAATCTTTTACCTTGACCTAAGTTAGCTTTCTTCCCTTTCTATGCAAACGCAAACCCTTGCGGGCCTTAAAACCCTTC
>WFPT01000179.1 GCA_015487365.1 Aquificaceae bacterium | reverse complement strand
ATGCAACTCCAAGAGTGGGCAAGGAGGAGTGGATGTGATTTTTTTTCCCTAAAAGAGGGTGCGGATGCTGGAGCGGTGGTCTATAAGGCCATGGAAAGGAAGGATGAGTACGATGTCCTTATAATAGACACCGCGGGTAGGATGCACACAAAGGAGCCCCTGATGAGGGAGTTGAGGAAGGTGGTAAAAAATGTTGTAAGGTTTGGCGAAGATAACTTAAAGGAGGTCCTTTTGGTCCTGGATGCGACCCTGGGGCAAAACTCCCTAAATCAGGCAAAAGTCTTTAAGGAGGCGGTGAGTTGCACCGGCCTAATAATTACAAAGTTAGACAGCTCCGCGAGGGGAGGTGCCCTAATTTCGGTATGTTCTGAGCTAAAATTACCCGTAAAGCTTGTTGGAATGGGGGAAGGTTTAGGGGACCTTTACCCCTTTTGTGCCAAGGACTTTGTTGAAGGTCTCTTAAAGTAAGGGATGGATACCTTATTCGTGGAAAGGATAGTTTATGGGGGTTACGGCCTAGGGAAAATAAAAAATAAAGTTTATCTGATAAGGTTTTCCGCACCAAAGGAGGTGGTAAAGTTTAAGCTCCTAAAAGAAAAACCCGACTACGGAGAGGGTGTGGTGGAAAAGGTTATACTACCCTCCCAGGTAAGGAGGGAGCCTCCCTGCAAATACTTTACTTACTGTGGTGGATGTCAGCTCCAACACTTAAACTACGAAAGCCAGGTTTCCTCAAAGGAGGAAGTGGTCTTGGAAACTTTAAGCAGGATGGCTAAAATAAAGGACATTAAAGAAGTTAAGGTATACCCTTCAAAGGAAGAGTTTAACTACCGTTTGAGGGTTAGCCTCCACAAGGACGGTAGTAAGTTGGGCTTTATAGCTTGGAGGGAAAAGGAGGTAGTAGATGTAGAAAGTTGCCCCCTCCTTCATCCCAAGATAAACAAAATTTTACCGAATTTAAGGGAAACATTGAGGGAATTTAACTTTATAAAGGAGGTTCATGTCTTTTACTCACCCCTCAGGGACGAGTTTCTAATAAAGCTGATTTCCATAAAGGATAACTACCTCCAAGAGTTAAAGGGTATAAAGGATAGCCTACCTAAGGAAGTAGTAGGTGTGGGCTTCTTTTCAAGGATAAACCGCTTTTTGAGTAGGAGGTCCTTTTTGGGGAGGGATTACACCTTTTTAAGGGTAAGGAAATACACTTACAGGGTAAATGTGGAATCCTTCTTCCAGAGCAACTACACCCTATACTCGGACTTCCAGGAGGCGGTCCTTGACCTGGTTGAGGACTTTAAAAAGGGTATTGAGCTTTACGGGGGTGTAGGGTTCTTCTCTTTACCCGTTTCCGAGAGGGGCAACTACCTGGAAGTGTCAGACTACAACCCCCACTCGGTAAGGGATGGGGACTACAACGCAAGGCTAAATTCAAGGCACAACTTAAAGTTTTTAAGGCTCTCGGCGCAGGAGCACTTAAAGGAAAGGCTTGGGGAAGAAATAGACCTACTCCTGATGGACCCCCCAAGGTCTGGCCTTTCGGGTGGAGAGATGCCCTACATAAAGGAGATGAAACCCAAGAGGATAATTTACGTTTCCTGCAACCCTACAACCTTTGCAAGGGACTTAAAGCTATTAAAAAGCTTTGGCTACGAGCTTGAAAGCTTAAAAATACTGGATAACTTTCCCCAAACCTACCACGTGGAAGTCGTAGGACTCTTAAAGAGGTGAGGTTAAGGTCCCCCGCAAAGGTAAACCTTTGCCTCTACCTTTTAAAAAAACTAAAAGACGGTTATCATGAGATATTTTCCATAATGCAGGAAATAGACCTCTACGATGAGATAATCTTAGAAGAGGGGAGGGGGCTTAGGGTAATTACAGAAGGTGTAAGGGAGGAGGAAAACCTCATATACAAAGTTTTAAAGGAGTTTGAAAGGAAAACGGGTTACAGGTTAAACCTTAAAGTTGAGGTGTTAAAGAGAATACCAATAGGGGGAGGCTTAGGGGGCGGTAGCT
>WFPT01000178.1 GCA_015487365.1 Aquificaceae bacterium | reverse complement strand
GTTACAGTCTGTGCGTTTTGGGGGAGGGGATAGTTAGGGCCAAGGGAAAGCTCTTTAAGGAGATTTTGGAGGGGGGAGGCTGTATCCTCTCAGAGTTTGAGCCAAACCAAAGGGGAAGCCCCTACACCTTCCCAAAGAGAAACAGAATAATAGCAATCCTTGGGGACTTTCTACTGATAACGGAGGCCCCAAAGGGTAGTGGAAGCCTGATTACCGCAAGTTTTGCCTTAAAGTATAAAAGGGAAGTCTTCGTCCATATAGGTATGGGTAGCTCGGACAACTACGATGGTTGTTATAAGCTCTTAAAAGAGGGGAAGGCAAAAATTTTTAAGGATTGGAGGGACTTTGTAAGGTTTGAGGAGGAAGATAGTGGGATACTAAGTAGTCTAAAAACACCAAAGACCTTGGAGGAGCTCTGTAAGGAAACTGGTTTAAGTTTAAGTAAAGTCCTTTTGGAGCTTTCAAGGTTGGAGAGCCTTGGGAAGGTAAAGAAGGTGGGAGGCTACTACCTTAGGAATTGAAGGTGGAGAGGGCGGGATTTGAACCCGCGACCTCTGGCTTGCGATGCCAGCGCTCTACCTGGCTGAGCTACCTCCCCTCAGTATATTATTTTAGCCCAAAAATTATGTTATAATAATCAAGCAAAAAGGAGGAGCAAAATGGCGGTGCTGGAACTGAACGAGAGCAACTGGCAGGAGGAGGTTTTAAAGTCGGAAGTTCCCGTTTTGGTGGATTTCTGGGCTCCCTGGTGTGGCCCTTGCAGGGTAATAGCTCCTATCGTAGAAGAGCTTGCCCAGGAGTACGAGGGTAAGATTAAGGTGGGAAAGCTCAACACCGACGAAAACCCCAACATAGCCATGCAGTACGGCATAAGGGCCATACCAACCGTAATGCTCTTTAAGAACGGAGAGGTGGTTGATACGAGGATAGGGGTCCAACCCAAGGAAGCCTTAAAGTCCATGATAGAGAGCCATCTGTGATGGGTAACAGGAAGTGGAGGACCGCAATAAGTTGCCATATAGGTAGGGAAACCTACGTCAGAGGCTACAAACTCTTGGACTTGGTGGGGAGGCTTTCCTTCGCCCAGGCCATATACTTGGTCCTAAAAGGGGAGCTACCCGACGAGAGGGAGTCTAAGATGATGGAGGCCATGCTCGTTTCCGTAATTGAGCACAGCATAGCTCCACCTTCTGTAATCTCTGCAAGGGCCATAGCTAGCGGTGGAAACTCCTTAAACGTAGGGGTAGCGGGGGGAATACTGGCCTTTGGCTCCGCCCACGGTGGGGCTATTGAAGACGCTATGAGGTTCTTCCAAGAGAACGTAGGTAAAAACGTAGAAGAGGTGGTAGGCCAATACCTCTCCCAAAAAAAACCCATACCCGGTTACGGACACAGGTATTACAAGGACTTTGACCCGAGGACGAAGAAGTTGATGGAGTTGGCAAAAAAGTTAAACTTTTACGGAAAGTATTGCGAGTTTGCCCAAAGGGTTGAGGAGGAAATTTACAAACAGAAGGGTAAAAGGATAGTTCTAAACGTAGATGGAGCCATAGGGGCTATTGCCAGCGAGATGGGTTTTGATTGGAGGATAGGTAAGGGCTTTTTCATAATAGGGAGGGTCCCGGGCTTGGTGGCCCACGTCTATGAGGAGCTAACCAGGGAAAAGCCCTTTTCAAAGAGGCTTAACGAAGAGGAGGAGGTGGAATACTACGGGCCTGAGCCCAGGGAGCTACCCCCCAACTTCAAGGGTATTTGAAGTTAAAGGTTAAGTATAAAAAGGGAAAAAACTTTTTTAAGGTAAAGGCTTTACTAAAAGTTAGCAACCTAAAAACCATATGTGAGGAGAGTGACTGTCCTAATGTATATGAGTGTTGGGAGGAGCTTTCACCGAGCTTTTTAATTTTGGGTAATTACTGCACCCAAAAGTGCTCCTTCTGCAACTTAAAGTTTTCAAAGGAGGGGGAGATAGACCCAGAGGAGCCCCTAAGGCTTGCAAGGGCGGTAAGGTATTTAAACCTAAAATACGTGGTGATTACCTCCGTAAGGAGGAGGGACTTAGAGGATGAAGGGGCAAACCACTTTAAAAGGTGTGTGGAGCTGATAAGGGAGCTCTCACCCTCAACCAAGGTGGAAATACTAATACCCGTTATGGAAAGGGAGAACCTAAAAGTAATCCTTTCTTCAAAACCAGACGTTCTATCCCACAACCTGGAAACGGTAAGGAGACTCAGTAAAAGGATAGGGAGGGATTACGAAAAGAGCTTAGAAGTCCTTTCCTTCTTCAAAGGGAAGTTGATAACCAAGTCTAACCTTATGTTAGGTCTCGGTGAGGAGGAAGAGGAAATATATCAGACCTTAAAGGACCTAAAAGAGGTTGGTGTTTCCATACTCACAGTAGGCCAATACCTAAAACCCAAAAACTCTCCCTACCCCGTAAAAAAGTATTACAAGGAGGAGGAGTTTAAAAGGATAGAAAGGTGGGCCAAGGAGCTTGGCTTTAAGGTCTTCTGCTCCCCGAGGGTAAGGACCTCCTACCATGAGGTTATAAAACTATTTCCGTCCCAATCCCCTCCCTGGTGAAAATTTCCAAGAGGATGCTTGAAGGCCTCCTTCCGTCAATTATATGGACCTTCCTAACCCCCGCCTTTAAGGATAGGAGGGAGAACCTCACCTTTGGAATCATACCCCCCCTAATCTTCCCCTCTTTTATGAGCTTTAAGGCTTCCTCCTCTTTAAGGGTGGAAATTACCCCATCCCTTAACTTTACCCCCTCCGTATCCGTTAAGAATATGAGCTTTTCCGCCCTTAAATACTTTGCAACCTCGTAGGCTAGGAGGTCCGCATTTATGTTGTAGGAATTTCCTTCCTCATCCACTCCAACAGGTGCAAGAACCGGTATCAGGTTTTCCCTGAGTATTAAATCTAAAAGCTTGGTGTTTATAGACTTTACCTCCCCTACAAACCCCAAGTCCCTTTCGGGTGGTTTTAAACCTAAGCTCGTGTAGTAGCTCCTACTCAACTTTTTGGCCAAAATTAAATTTCCGTCCTTCCCAGTAAGACCAACCGCAAGAACGTTGCCCCCACTTACGGTGTTTATCCTTGAAACCAAATCCTTGTTTATCTTACAGAGGGCCATTTCAACCACCTCCATAACCTCGGGTGTAGTTATCCTCATACCACCGCTAAAATGGCTTTCTATCCCAAGCCTTTCCAGGAGGCTGGAAATTTTCATACCCCCCCCATGGACCACTACGGGTTTTATACCTATAAACTTTAAAAGGGTTACATCCCTTGCAAAGGAAAGGAGGAGGGATTCATCCTTCATAAGGCTACCACCCACCTTTACCACAAAGACCTTACCAAAGAACTCCCTTATATAAGGTAATGCCTCGTATAGAACTTTAACCTTATCTTTGGCCTTTAAGGTATTCATCCTTGTAGCGCAGGTAGTTTTTGTAAGATTCTTCTATCAGCTTTATCTCCTCCTCTTTAAGCTCCCTGACCACCTTCGCGGGTCTTCCCAAGACCAAGACCCCGGAAGGTATCTTCTTGTTGGGGGGTATTAAGGAGCCCGCACCTACTATAACCCACTCTTCCACCTCAACCCCGTCCATTATTATTGAGCCCATACCCACTAAGGTATTACCCTTTAAGGTGCATCCGTGGAGGACCACCGAATGGCCTACCGTTATGTTATCCCCCAAAATCGTGGGGTAGGTGTCGTGGGTCACGTGGATTACGCAGTTGTCCTGAATGTTGGTATTTTTCCCAATCCTTATAAAATTTACGTCCCCCCTTATTACCGAGTTAAACCATACGCTGGAGTTGTCCCCAACCTCCACGTCCCCTATCAGGGTGGAGTTGGGAGCCAGGAAGACCCTCTTCCCTATTTTAGGTTTTATACCTTTGTAGGGCAAAATTAAAGCCATACCTTAAAACCCCTAAGTAGAGATTTTAGCACTCCTAGGAGCTTACCTTCCCCTAAGTCAGAGGTTTCCACCCTAACCCTCAGCAAAACCCCAGTCTTTTTAAAGAATCTCAAAGTCCTTTCCAGCTTCCTCTTAAACTTTAAGGTATTAACACCTTTGTAATTTTTTGGCAGTTGGGAGAGGACGCTTGTAGAGTCCTCTAAAACCCTTATAACTTTACCTGGCTCACCCTGATTGCAGTATAGGTAGCTTAAATCCTTTAAAACCTTTAAGAAGGGGTCTAACCTTTCCCTTAGCTCCAAGT
>WFPT01000177.1 GCA_015487365.1 Aquificaceae bacterium | reverse complement strand
GTTAAGGACCTAATTAGACTTAAAGAGCTCTTAAACAAGGGAGAGGTTGGAGTAATATTCATATCAAGGACCAACCCTTGCTACTACTTAGAGGGCTTTTCCGAGGCCTTAAATAACGCAAGGCTTGTTGTAGGCCTAAACTACATAAAAAATGAAAATGCCAAAGTTTTATACAACGTTTATGGCTTTAAGCCAAAATTAGTTAGTGATGACACACCCGAGTGGAGTGAGACCTTACAAAGTTGCGATTTAATCTTAGCCCTAAATCATCCCTACGAAGAGTGGGGAGATGAGGAGCCAAGGAAGGGACTTTTATCTTTAAGGCAACCCATAGCAAGGGTCTTTGAACCTCCCGAAAACGACGACAGTAATAACCATCCTATGTTTAACACCCGCTCAGAAGGAGACATCCTCTTAGCTTTAATGGGAAGGAAGGAAAGTTATAAGGAATACCTGCACAAGAACTGGGAAGAAAAGGTTGGAAAAGAGGGAATAAAGAAGCTCTTAGAGAAGGGATACCTCCTATACTCTTCAAAAACCCAACCCAGCTTTAACGCTGAAAGGACCCTTTCCTTTGTAAATAATATGGGAATTCCAGAGGCTATGGAAACTCCAATCCTTATGGTAATACCTTCCCACAGGTGGTACGATGGTAGGGAAAGGTCCAACGTCCTTTTAAACGAAATACCCGACAATTTAACCACCATAACCTACGGTGAATGGGTAAATATGAGCAAGGAAACTGCCAAAAAATACCGTATTAAGGATATACCTCCAAGGTTTCAAGCCAAAGAAGAAGTGGAAATTTCAAAGGGTGAATTTTCAAAGAAAATCTTGGCAAACGTCCAACCCTTTATGCCAGAAGACATAATCACCATTCACCTTGGAATGGTTTCTACCAAATACTTGGAAGTGGAGCAAAGGACCGGTGAGTTTATAACCTACATAGAGAATGTAGATATTAAGAGGACCAAGAGGTTTGTCTCCGTTCCCATAATGGCAGGCTCTTATTCACAGAAGGGTAGGGGGATTGTTCCGGAAAAACACCATAAAAAGTTTCACTACAAATACGCCAAGTTTCCCTTGTCCCAGATGCCCTACCCGGACCACTCCTGGGTCCATAAGGAATACCTGTGGGGTTATGCGGTTGATGAGGACCTTTGCACCGGTTGTGGGGCCTGCGTTGCGGCCTGCTATATTGAAAACAACTGTTCCCTCTCTGGAAGGGATGAGCACTTAAAGGGCAGGGAAATGTCTTGGCTCAGGGTTGAGCCTTACTACGAGGAGGAGGCAAACTTTGTCCTTATGCCCTGCCAACAGTGTGAAAACGCCCCCTGTGAGCCGGTCTGTCCCGTAAGGGCCACCTACCACAACGACGAAGGTTTAAACGTTCAGGTCCTAAACCGTTGCGTTGGGACCAGATTCTGCTCCAACAACTGTCCCTACAAGGTAAGGAGGTTTAACTGGTTGGACTACAAGTGGGTAGAGCCCTTGGACAGGATTTTAAACCCAGACCTTTCGGTAAGGGGTAAGGGGGTTATGGAAAAATGCACCTTCTGTTATCACAGGATAAGGAGGGCCAGGATTAACGCAACCTTAGAAGGTAGGAAGATTAGGGAAGGGGAGGTCCTACCCGCCTGTGCCCAAACCTGTCCAACGGGAGCAATAGTCTTTGGAAACCTCCTTGAAGGGACCAGCAGGGTAAGTAAGATAGCAAATTCCAAGCACTCTTTTAGAGTTTTGGAAGAGCTTGGGACTGAGCCAAAGGTTTGGCACCTACCAAAGGAAAGGAGGGAGGTATGAAGATGAGTTTAGAAAAGGAGCTTGACAGGATTGATAGGGACATCTTGGAGCCTATGGCTCACCCTTCAAGGCTCTATTGGTTCGTTCTGTCCGTTTGCGTTTTCTTTGTAATAGTGGCCCTAATAGCTTGGATTTACCAGTTAAAGCACGGGCTTGCAGCGGCTGGTATAAGGCATCCGGTTAAGTGGGGGACCTACATTACAAACTTCGTCTTCTGGATAGGTATAGCCCACTCGGGAACTCTGATTTCTGCGGTTTTACTCCTTTTTAGGGCAACTTTTAGGAGTGCCTTCAACAGGGCAACGGAAGCTATGACCATCTTCTCGGTAATGACCGCGGGTCTCTTTCCCATAATCCACGCGGGGAGGCCTTGGAAGATTTATTATCTTTTCCCAATACCCTCCCAAAGGGAAATCTGGCCAAACTTCTTCTCACCCTTGGAGTGGGACTTCTTTGCGGTTACCACCTACTTTACCATAAGCCTAATCTTCTGGTATCTGGGAATGGTCCCAGACCTTGCCATAGCAAGGAGATACTTTAAGGGTAGGAGTAAATTAAGGGAAACCTTCTACAAAATCTTTTCCTTGGGTTGGACCGGAAACTATAAACAGTGGATGCACTACGTAAGGGCCTCCATCTTCTTAGCAGCCTTTGCAACACCACTGGTTGCCTCCGTCCATTCAGTAGTTTCTATGGACTTTGCGGTAGGTATAGTTCCGGGTTGGCACGCAACCATCTTCCCACCCTTCTTCGTAGCGGGAGCCATATTTTCAGGGTGTGCCATGGCCTTTACCCTGGTAATACCCCTTAGGAAAATTTTTAGACTGGAAAGGTATATAACCTTAGACCACTTTGACAACTTGGCAAAGCTAACCCTCTTTACGGGACTAATCTTGGCATACTCATATCTAACCGAATTCACCCTACCCATATACGGCCAAAACATCTTTGAAAAGGCTCAGTTCTATTACAGGGCCTTTGGAGACTACAAGTGGGCCTCTTGGGGCATGATAATCTGTAATGCAATTTTACCCTTAACCCTCTTTATAAGGAGTTTGAGGAGGAATTTGGTCTGGCTCTTTATCCTTTCAATCTTTATAAACATAGGTATGTGGCTTGAAAGGTACGTTATAATCGTCATCTCCCTTTCCCACGAATACGACCCATACTCTTGGGGCCTTTACAAACCCTCCTTGGTTGAAATCCTCATAACTGTTGGTAGCTTCGCCTGGTTCTTCATGTGGTTCTTACTCTTTGTAAGGGCTATACCTTCCATTGCGGTCTTTGAAGTAAAGGAAGAGTTTGCCAAAAAACTCAAAAAGGAGGGTAAAAATGAGGGTTGAAGAAAAAATTGACGGTTATAGGGCCATCCTCTTTGACAGTGAGGAGGAGTTTTTAGAGGAGCTCAGAAAGGTCTTAAAGGAATTACCAAAGGAAAAGGTAGAGGTTATAACTCCCGTCCATGTGGAGGAGGTAGATGAGCTTTTAAACTCTCACCCGCACAAGAGCAAGATTAAATACTTTACCTTAACCGGAGCCTTAACGGGCTTTTTTTCAGGCTATGCCCTT
>WFPT01000176.1 GCA_015487365.1 Aquificaceae bacterium | reverse complement strand
CCGCCTTCCTTCCTCCCCCCTCCTTTGTAAAGAAGACCTTGTAGTGGTGGCGGTGGTAGTAGGCAAATATGGGCCTTAGGGCCAAGTTTAGCTCCGCCCCCCTTTCTATTACTTTTTTTATTAAAATCCTTATGCCAAACTCGTGCATAAACTCACTCCTTAAAGGCAAGGAGCCGTACCTCCTAAAACACTTTTCGGGTTTGTTCCCAGAAAGGGGTGCGGTGTCCGTTGCGGTTATGGAAATTATCCCACCCCTTCTTAGGGAAACTATTGCCGATTCTAAGAAGGGAACGGGACTACCGAAGGGGTCTATTTCCACAAAATCAAACTTTCCCTCCCTCCTTAAAAGTAGGTTTGCCTCCTCCCTAAACAAAAAGACATTTTCATAACCCCTCAACAGCTCCTTTGCAAAGTCAATAGCCCTCTGGCTTAGGTCACCCGCCACCAGCCTCTTTAAGTTTCCCACTTCCTCTAAAAATCTTAGCTCCCTTATTCCGGAGGCACACAGGGGGTCACAAACTTCAACTTCCCCCCTCCTTTGGACCAAATACTTTAAAACCAAAACGGAAAGGTCCCTGTTTATTTCCATCCAAGGGTTGTAGAAAATACCTTCGGGTATTTGCTTTATGGAAACCTTTCCTTCCTTTACCATTAAAAAACTATTTTAAGGCCCTTTTAAAGACCAAAAGACCCACCAAGGGTAAAAGGCCCATGAGGAAAACAGAGAGCCTGTAACTATTTGTAAAGTGCAAAAAGGAAGACCACAGGAATAGGCCCAAGGTGGATGCTAGCCTTTCGGAAAGGGAGAGGAAGGAGAGGCGGGTGCTAACCTCTTCCTCCTTAAAGCCTTCCACTATTAAAATCCTACCCATCGTCCATAGGTGTGAAAGGGAAAAGCCTGCAAGGAAACCCAGGGGTAAAATGAAAGAGCTCGGACTTAGGGGCAATAAAGTTAGGAAGGTTAGCCAAAGGTAAAAACCCATTTCAAAGATTTTTAAATTGTTTTTAACCCTTTCCTTTAAAAGGCCCCAAAATATACCTCCCATAACCCCACCTAAGGCTGAAAGTCCAATAGTTTTATAAATTAATGCATCTTCAAAACCATAAACCTTCCTTAAATACACCCCCATCATGGCAATCAGTGTGTTGGCAACCTCCGTAAGGGAGAGGATACAAAAGAGCAAGGTTAAAAAGTTTTTATCTTTAACTATTTTTAAAATCTCAATTTTAGTCCTTCCCTCAAAGCCTTCCAAGGTAAGTAAGGAGGGTAAAGAAAAGAGGAAAAAGAGGAGGGCTATCAGGGAGTAAGCAAGGGGTGGCTTTAAGAGTTTGGTTAAAAACAGGAGGGAAAGGGAGGAGCCCACGTAACCCAGGGAAACCCCTAAGCCCGAGGCTATCCCCCTTCCTTCAAGGGGCAAAAGTAATGTGTTGTAAAAGAGGTAAGATTGTTGATGGGAAACTATAAGGAGGAGGAAGGAAAGGAGGGAAAGGTAGGGGCTCTTGTGGAGGAAGCTCAAAAGAAGACAAAAGAGGGAGGTTGCAAAGGTAAAGAGGACAAACATTTCCTTCCTCTTGCCCCTTTCATCGGAAAGCTTTCCAAAGCTTAGGGCAAGGGAAAAGGAAAGGAGGTAGGTTAAAGAGAGTAAGAGGGAGTAGGTCTTTACCTCTAAAAATTTAGTTATGTATAGGGGGAAGAAGGTTGAAAAGACTAAGGCGCTTAAAATAGTTTCCCCAGTATCGTAAAGGCCAAAGTAAAGCCTTTTTAACATACTTAGCTGAGGAGGTACCTCTTTACCTTCCTCGTGGAGGTCTTAGGTAGCTCTTCCTTTAATACTTTAAAGTCCCTAATCCTTTGGAAGGGCCTAAGCCTCCTATTTACCTTATCTACCTCTTCTTTAATTACCTTTAAGACCTCCTCAAAGTCCGGATTTTTGGAAAAGTAAAATTCAAAGTAGTCAAAGTCTGGAACTATGTATGCGAAGGGGTATTCCCCTCCCCCCTCCTTCCTACCCACGACCGCACATTCAAAGATGAAGGGGCTCTCCATTAGAAGCTCCTCTAGCTCCTCCGGATAAACGTTTTTACCTCCCTTGGTAACTATAACGTTTTTCTTCCTCCCAGTAATGTATAAATAACCCTCCTCGTCGAAGTAACCCAGGTCCCCCGTGTAAAGGTAGCCTTCCTTTAAAACCTTTTTGGTGGCCTCCTCGTCCTTAAAGTATCCCTTCATAACGTTTTCACCCTTTACCACCACCTCCCCTATTCCCCTTTCATCCCTATCTACTACCTTTACCTCCACCCCCTCTATGGGCTTACCCACACTTTCATTCTTTGGTCTGTCCAAGGGGTTGAAGGAGACCACAGGTCCCGCCTCCGTAAGGCCATAACCCTGAATTATGCTAAAACCTAAGGTTTCCATACCCTCTAAAACCCTTTTAGGCAAAGGGGAGGCCCCACTTACGAAGGTCCTAACCGTTCCAAAACCCGTTTTATCCCTTAAAGGCTTAAAGATTATCTTACCCAGCTTGAAGGCCCTTGAAAGGTTATACAAAAGTTTAAAGGTTACTTTCTTAAAGAGACCTTGGGAATTTACCCTCCTTATTATCCCGTCGTAAATCTTTTCCAAGAAGAGGGGGACTACGAGCATCCTGGTGGGCTTTACCTTCCTTGCCAGGTCTATAACTACCCTCGGGACCATGGAAGGACTATAAACTACCTCACAGCCGTTGTAAAGGGGCGTGTACAATCCCGCGGTGGATTCGTAGGAGTGGTTTATGGGGAGTATGGATAGGAACCTTTCATTTGGATTGAATACCTTGGCGGTTTTGGTAATGGATAGAACCTCAAAGGTTATATTCTTGTGGGTTAGCATAACTCCTTTTGGATTACCCGTAGTCCCCGAAGTATACACTATTTCAAAAACGTCCTCCCCCTTTAAGGGATTTAACTTAAATTCCTTGCCCACGTTTTCTTTAACTATCCTTTCAAAGTCCTCCTCTATGCACAAAACTTCTTTAAACCGCTTTAATACGGGTGAATCTTCAAGAACTTTTAGTAGCTTCTTTGAGGCAAACAAGATTTTACTTTCGGAATGTTCTAAGACAAACCTTATCTCATATTCGTTTGCCCTAAAATCCACCGGAACCAGAACGTGGCCGTTGTATCCTACCCCCAGGGCTATAATGCCCCACTCGGGCCTGTTTTCAGAAAGGAGGGCAACCTTCTCACCCTTATTCAGTAGTGAAGAAAGATAACGGGATATAGCCTTTGAGTAGGTTACTACCTCCTCGTAGGTGTATTCTAAAAAACTTTCAAAGGATTCATCCCTTGGCATCCTCAGGGCCACCTTCTTCCCATACCTCTTTAAGCTTTCTAAGAGCTCCCTGACAGTTTTCATATAATTTAAAATTATGGAAGTAGAAAAATTCTTAAAGGAAAAGAATATATCCTTAGGGGACAACGTTAAGCACCTTTTAAGGGAGCTGGGTTTAGAGCACCTCTTAAAGAAAATAGAAGAGAGTATAGGTGAAAGCGCTAAGATGTCCAAGTCAAAGGAGAACGTGGTGGACCCGGAGGACATGCTCAAAGAGTTTGGGGCGGACGCTGTAAGACTTTACATACTCTTTTCCGCACCCCCCGAAAGGGACTTTGAGTGGAGGGAGGAGGGGATAGCGGGAGCCCACCGCTTCTTAAAGAGGCTATATACCTTTGTAGTTCAAAACCTAAAATACCTAAAAGGTGAAGGGAAGGATGGGAGAGGGGATAGGGAATACCTAAGGAAGGTCTATAAAACCGTTAAAAAGTATGAGGATGACCTAAAAAGGAACTTCCAGTTTAACACCGCCATAGCCAGTCTGATGGAGCTCTTTAACGAGACCTTAAAGGCCAAAGAAGAGGGTGTATCCCCAAGGGCCCTGAGGGAGGGCCTTGAAGTCCTCCTAAAACTCCTATACCCCATAACCCCCCACCTCTGTGAGGAGCTTTGGCAAAAACTGGGTAAAGGTAGGCTCTTGGCCTATGAAGGCTTCCCCAAAGTAAAGGAAGAATACTTAAAGGAGGAAGAGGTTACAGTAGTAGTTCAAGTAAATGGGAAGAAGAGGGGAGCCTTAAAGGTCTTAAAGGGGACTTCAAGGGAGGAGCTCATAAAAAGGGCTAAGGAGTTGGAAAACGTAAAGAGGTTCTTAGAGGGGAAAAGTTTAAAGAAGGTCATCTACGTAGAAAACAAGATTTTAAACCTGGTGGTATGAGGGTAGTTTATCCTGGAAGCTTTGACCCTCCCCACTACGGACACATAGACATAATAAGGAGGGCAAGTTCTATATTTGAAAAGGTAATAGTGGCGGTAGGGGTTAGCTACACCAAGAAGGCCTGTTTTAGTCAAGAGGAAAGGGTGCTAATGCTGAGGGAGGTCCTAAGAGGGGTTGAAAGTGTTGAAGTTTTAAGTTTTAACGGCCTTCTGGTGGATTTCGTAAAGAGGGTTAAGGCGGACGCCATACTAAGGAGCGTTAGACTCTTTGCGGACTTTGAATACGAGCTCCTCATTGCCTTAAACAACAAAAAACTGGCAAACGTAGAGACCATATTCATGATGCCCTCCCAGGAATACCTACACCTGAGCTCCACAATCGTAAAGGAAATAGCTAAGCTGGGGGGGAATCTGGACGGTTTGGTCCCACCCGTTGTTAAGGAAAAGCTTTTGGAGAGGTTTAAGCCTTGAAGCTCTTAAACTTTATAACCTTCCTAACCCTAAGTGTAAGCCTCCTTGGAATACCCCTCAGGCTTGCCTTCACCCAAACCTTCGTAAAATTCCTATACTACTGGGGTAACTATCCTAAGGAATACCTACCCCTTGCCCTCCTGGGTCTAAGAGCGGTCCTATCCGAGGAGGGTTTAAGGGAGTTCAGCTCCTCCCCCTACTTTAACCGTAGGGAAGTAAAGCACATGAACGATGTAAGGCTTAGACTTAAATTCTTCTTCTGGCTCCTTTACCCATCAACCCTTTGGAGT
>WFPT01000175.1 GCA_015487365.1 Aquificaceae bacterium | reverse complement strand
TCCTTCCACCTTTCCAAAGGAGCTGAAATAGGTGTTTTCGTCTAAAATTAAGAAGAAGCAACAAAAGAAGAAGGCGCTCCTGTCCTTTTTTCCCTTCAAGAGCCTTAAAAGTTTTCTTACATTTGCCTCGTCCCTACTCCCTTTAACTTCCTCCTTCCCTCCAAATTCAATTTCGTAAAACCTGCTGGAATAAATTCCCGGATATCCACCCAGGGAAGGGACTACGAGACCAGAATCCTCTGACAGAACGGGTGTTTTAAACTCCTTGTAGTAGGTTATGGCCTTAATGTATGCGTTTTCTAAGAAGGTTTTACCTTCCTCCTTTACCTTTAACTTTTTTGGGGGAGGAGTGATTTTTAACCTATCCCCTAAAATCTGTTTAACTTCCCTTAACTTCCCCTCGTTGGTGGTTGCAAAGATTACTTCACTTGGCGTATTCAACGTGCCTGGTTTCCCTTATTACCACCACCTTTATCTGGCCGGGGAAGTCCAGCTCCCTTTCAATCCTACTGGCTATTTCCCTGGCCAGCCTATGGGCTTCCGAGTCGGATATCTCCTCTGGATTTACCAAGACCCTAACTTCCCTACCCGCTTGAACCGCGTAGGCGTTGGCTATCCCCTTAAAGGACTTTACTATCTCCTCTATCTTTTCAAGCCTCCTCAAATACTTTTCTAAGGTTTCCCTCCTGGCCCCCGGCCTTGCCGCTGAGAGGGCATCCGCAGCGCAAACCAAGGCCACCTCCGGATACTTTACGGGCTCTTCTTCGTGGTGGGCCTTTATGGCGTTTATTACGTAGTCGGGCTCTCCAAACCTCCTGCAAAGTTCAACCCCAACGTCGGTATGAGAGCCACCCAGCTCGTGGGAAACCGCCTTACCTATGTCGTGTAAGAGTCCAGCCCTCTTTGCCTTCTTAACGTCCAGACCAAGCTCCTCCGCCAAGAGGGCGGATATGGTGGCCACCTCCTTAGAGTGCATTAAAACGTTTTGAGAGTAGCTGGTCCTGTAATAGAGCTTCCCTATGTAGTAGTAGAGCTTTGGGTTTATCTCCCTACTCAGGCCCAGTTCAAAGACCGTTTCTTCCCCCAGCTTCCTTACCTTTTCGTCAAACTCCCTCTTTACCTCCTCAACCACCTCCTCTATCCTCGCAGGATGTATCCTACCATCTTCTATGAGCCTTTCTAAGGCCTCCTTTGCTATCTCCCTCCTGTAAGGGTCAAAGGAGGATATGGTTACCATGTTGGGGGTGTCGTCAATTATTAAATCCACCCCCGTTATCTGTTCAAAGGTTTTTATGTTTCTACCCTCCCTACCTATTATCCTACCCTTGTAGTCATCAGAGGGTAGCTCTACGGAGGTGGTGGTGTAATTTACCGCAATCTGGGGTGAAATCCTCTGAACAGCGGTTAGAATTACCCACTTGGCCTTTTCCTCCGCACTCCTTTTGGCCTCCTCCTCAATTCTCCTCATTATCCTCTCAGCCTCCTCTTTACTTTCCTCTTCCACCTTTTTTAGGAGCTCCTCCTTGGCTTCCTCCTTACTCAT
This sequence comes from Aquificaceae bacterium, assembly GCA_015487365.1. Lineage (GTDB taxonomy): Bacteria > Aquificota > Aquificia > Aquificales > Aquificaceae > S012-77. The sequence continues at coordinate 2,125 of WFPT01000175.1, read as the reverse complement.
ACCCGCTATCCTTTCAAGCTCTAACAGGGCCTTTGCCTTTAAGTCTTTAAGCTCCTCTTCCAACCTTTTTAGCCTTTCCCCCTGCTCCTTTACCCTTTCGCTCTCCCTTAAAACTTTCCTTTCAAGCTCCAAAACCTCCCTCTCTTCCTTCCTTACCTGCTCTTCCCTTTCCTTTGCCAGGGATATAATTCTGTCCGCTTCCTTTCTGGCTTCGGATAAAATCCTATCCCTTTCCCTCTTTGCCTCCTCTAACAAAATTTTGTCTTCCCTTTCCCTCTTCTTTGAAACCAAAATGTAGGAGGTTATCCCACCTACTACAACTCCTCCCAAGGTCCCCATCAGGGTTATCATTACCTCGTTCATTCCTTCCACCTCCCTTTAAGATTTTGTTTGGTAGTAGTAGTAAATCTACGGGCTCGTCCCAAGGGGAGCAAGGTAATTTTTCCACCAGTTGGAAGGGGTAGAGGACCCCAACCTTTAAGCCCTTAAAGTCCTTTAAAAACCTATCGTAAAAGCCCTTCCCAAAACCTATCCTGTAACCGAGCCTGTCAAAGACTATTCCGGGGACGAAAGCTAACTCCACTTCACCTTTATCCGCCAACTCACCCTCAGCCTCCGGTATTCCAAACCTTCCCCTTACAAACTCTTCCCTTATTACCCTTACGGGAAAAATTTCATCACCTAAGACCTTTGGCATATAGACCCTCTTTTTTGAGTTTAAGAGGACTTTTAGGAGGGGTAAGAGATTTACCTCGTTCTTTATGGGATAGTAGAGCATAAAGGAGGAAAAGTCCTTAAAGAGGAAGGAGTTTAAAAAGGTTTCCCTTACCCTTTTGGATAGGTCCTCTACCTCCTTCTCACTCAAACTCTTCCTCTTTTTTAAATACTCCCTCCTTAATCTATCTTTAAGTCCTTCCTTTTTTCCCACCACCCTATAAAATTAAATATATGAGTAAGCACTTCTTAGAGGTTTGGGACTTAGGCAGGGAGGAGATAGAGGCTATAACGGAAAGGGCACTGAGGATAAAGGAAGGGGGTGTAGCTTCTAAGGTTTTGATGGGTAAGTCGGTAGGTCTTTTATTCTTAAAGCCCTCAACCAGAACGAGGGTTTCCTTTGAGGTTGCCATAAATAAGTTGGGGGGTAATGCCCTCTTTTTGGAAGGCTCATCCCTGCAAACTTCAAGGGGGGAGGAGGTCAAGGATACCGCAAAGGTTTTATCCTCTTACTTGGACTGTCTAATAGTTAGGGCTAACCACAGCTTCATCCATGACCTTTCTAAATACAGTAGTATTACCGTAATAAATGCCCTGAGCGAGCTCTCCCACCCCTGCCAGTTTTTAAGCGATTATCTAACCCTCTACGAGACCTTTAAGGGGGAGGTAAAGAGGATAAATATAGTCTATGTTGGGGATGGGAACAACGTTTGTAACTCCTTAATGGTGGGCTGTGCCCTGTTAGGTTTAAGTTTGACCGTTTGCACCCCTCCCGGTTATGAGCCAAACTCTTACTACTTAAAGAGGTCCTTAGAGTTGTGTAAAATCTCAGGTGGGAGGTTGGAGCTGATGAGGGAGCCAAGAGAAGCGGTGAAGGGTGCGGATGTAATTTACACGGACGTTTGGTTTTCCATGGGCCAGGAGAGGAGGGAGGAAAAGCTTAAAGCCTTTAAGGGTTTTCAGGTAAATGAGGAGCTCTTAAAGTTTGCAAGGGATAGGGTTTTAGTTATGCACTGCCTCCCGGCAAAAAAGGGTGAGGAAATAAGCGAGGGGGTCTTTGAAAGGTTTGAGGACTTTATATACAGACAATCTGAGAATAAGCTCTACGCCCACGTTGCCCTCTTAGAATACCTCTTTAAAGGAAATGGCTAACCTCCTATCCTCTTTTAGACTTTTACTTTCTTTCACCTTCCCCTTTATAACCTTTGACTATCCTTTACTCTCCTTGGTCCTCTTTTGCCTCCTTGCTGTAACCGACTTTTTGGACGGCTACCTTGCTAGAAAAGGTAAAAGGAGCGAGCTGGGGAAGATTTTAGACCCATTAGCGGACAAATTTTTAACCTTTTTTTCCCTTTTTAGCCTCTCCTACTACTCCCGAATAAGCTTCCCCCCTCACCTCTTTTACTTTTTC
>WFPT01000174.1 GCA_015487365.1 Aquificaceae bacterium | reverse complement strand
CTTTAAGGGACATCCTACGGGTTTGGTCCTTGCGGGTGAAGGGGAGAGCCTAAAAGGGGTTAAGGAGCTCTTTGAGGGTAAAAACCTAATTTTATACGAGGAAAGGGACAGGGTAGGGGTGGAGGTAGGGGGGGCCTACAAGAACGTAGTGGCTATTGCAACGGGAATAGTGGAGGGTTTGGGTTATGGGCACAACAGCAGGAGTTTAGTAATTACCCTGGGCTTGAGGGAGATGGTTGAGGTGGCAAAGCTTTTAGGGGCTGAGGAAAGGACCCTTTACTCCTTGGCTGGGGTTGGGGATTTGGTCCTAACCTGCACCTCCGAGCTTTCAAGGAACAGGACCTTTGGTTACCTCCTTGGTAAGGGTTATTCCGTGGATGGGGCCTTAAAGACGGTAGGTCAGACCGTTGAAGGTGTTGTCACCTTAAAAAACCTAAAAGGTTTAAACCTTAAAATTTCCAGCGCCCTTTATAAACTCATCTTTGAAGGTGGGGATTTGGAAACCTTCAAGGGGGAAATCTTTAAAAAGGCTTTATAATAAGCTCTTATGGACTACGACCTAATCATAGTGGGAGCAGGCTCTGGGGGTTATGAGGCTGGGCTTTACGCTCTGAGGAGGGGCTTAAAGGTAGCTTTGGTGGAGCTTTCCCCGGAAACAGTGGGTGGAAACTGTCTAAACAAAGGTTGCATCCCTTCCAAATACATGAGGCATTCCGCCCACACCCTCTTGAAGATGAGGAAGATAAGGGATTGGGGAATAGAGGTTGAAAGAGTTAGGGTAAATTATGGGCTCTTGAAGGAAGGTAGGGACAGGGTGGTAAGGGGTATAAGGGAAAGCTTTTTAAGGTATGCCAAAACCTTGGGCATCCCCCTATACTTTGGAAGGGGTGTTTTGGAGGATGAAAATACTGTCCTTGTGGAGGGCCAGGACAAAAGGTTAAAGGCTAAGAGTATAATAGTGGCTACCGGCTCTTCAACCTCACCCTTGGGGGAGCTGAGGGCAAACTCTAAAACCATTCACGACACGGATACCATCTGGGACTTGGAGGAGATTCCAGAGAGCTTGTTAATAGTTGGGGGTGGGGCAAGTGGCTGTGAGTTTGCCTTCATTTTCAGGATGCTGGGCTCAAAGGTCTATTTGGTGGAGCTAAAGGACAGGCTTTTACCCTCCCCTTCCATCCCGGAGGATTCGTCCCGCTACCTTTCCAGGAAGTTAAAGGATTTGGGGGTAAATATTTACTTAAAGACTAAGGTGGATAGGGTGGAGGAAAGACAAAGAAGTGTAAGGGTTTATCTTTCCAACGGTGAAGTTTTAGAGGTTGATAAGGTTTTACTGTGTGTTGGCAGGAAACCCAACACCGAAGGTATAGGCCTTGAAAGCTTAGGCGTTAGTATGGACGGGAGGGGTTTTGTAAAGGTTGATGAGTTTTGTAGGACCAACGTAAAGAACATATACGCCTGTGGGGACATAACCTCACCCCTTATGCTGGCCCACAAGTCCATGATAGAGTGCAAAATAGCCATAAACCACATCTTGGGAGGTAAGGACTGGAAGAGGGATGAAAGGCTTATACCTAAAATAGTTTATTCGGTGTTGGAGGTGGCCAGCGTGGGACTTACCGAAGACGAAGCGGAAGATTTAGGTTATGACGTAGAAGTTGGGACTTCCTCCTTTTCCGCAAACCCAAAGGCTATGGACGATGGGGAAAGTGAGGGTTTTGTAAAGGTGGTAATTGATGGGGAAAGTAAAAGACTTTTGGGTTGCCACATAGTGGGTCCCTGTGCGGGTGAGCTAATCCATCAGTTCATACACCTTTTAAAGTTAGGGGAAAGCTCTCAAACTTTAAGTAAGTCCTTCTTCTCCCACCCAAGCCTATCTGAAACCCTACTTTATGCCACCTTAGAAGCGCACTATGGTCCCATAACCTTCCGCAGGAGGAGATGATTAGCGAAGAAGAGTATAAAAGGATTAAAGAAATTTTAAAGAGGGAGCCTAACGAATTTGAGCTTGGAGTTTTTAGTGTCCTTTGGAGTGAGCACTGCTCCTATAAATCCTCAAAGCCTTTGCTAAAAAAGTTTCCAACCCAGGGGGAAGGGGTAGTCCTGGGACCGGGTGAGAATGCGGGAGTGGTAGAGTTGGAAGGTGATATTCTCTTAGTTTTTAAGGTGGAAAGCCACAACCACCCCTCCTACGTAGAGCCCTTCCACGGGGCAGCCACGGGGGTAGGGGGAATAATAAGGGACGTCCTGTCTATGGGTGCAAGACCCGTTGCCCTCGGAGACTCCCTCAGGTTTGGGGAGCTGAGCTATAAGGAGACTAAGGAAATATTAAAGGGGGTAGTGGAAGGCATAAGTTTTTACGGTAACTGCATAGGGATTCCTACCGTCTGTGGGGAGACCTACTTTGAAGAAAGTTACAACAAAAATCCCTTGGTAAATGCCTTCTGCTTGGGGATAGTAAAGAGGGATAAGCTAAAAAGGGCGAGGGCTAAAAGGGGATTAAAGGTAGCCGTGGTGGGTGCAAGGACGGGTAGGGACGGTCTCTTTGGGGCGGTGATGGCCAGCGAAGAGTTAAAGGGCAAGGAAAAGAAGGGGAGCGTTCAGATAGGGGACCCCTACTTTGGTAAAAAGCTTTTGGAATTTTTACAGAGGATAATAGATGAGGACTTAGTCTATGGAATTCAGGACTTAGGGGCTGGGGGGCTCTGCGGAGCCCTCTTTGAAGTTTGCAACAAGTCGGGAGTTGGGGCAAAGGTTGAGCTTGAAAGGGTTCCTCTAAGGGAAGAGGGTATGAGCCCCTACGAGATTTTCCTCTCAGAGTCTCAGGAGAGGATGCTTTTAATCCTTGAAGACAGCAAAGTTGAGAGGGTAAGGAGGTGGGCGGAGGTTTGGAACCTCAGTTTTGGACTCCTTGGAGAATTCACGGAGGGGGAGAGGGTAAGGGTATTCTTTAAAGGTAAGGAGGTGTTAAACCTACCCTTTAAGATAGTAGAAAGCTGTCCCCTGCCAAGGAGGGAAAGAAGGGAGCCTGAATACCTAAAAGAGGTTAAAAGCTTTAACCCAAACTCCTTAAAGAGGGTTGATGTAGGGGAGGCTTTAAAAAAACTCCTAAAATCACCCAACATAAGGAGTAAGAAGTTTATATACGAGCAATACGATTACAGCGTTGGGACCAATACGATAGTGGGGCCGGGCTCAGAGAGTGCCCTTTTGAGGATAAAGTGGAGTGAATACCCAAAGGTTAATTCCCCCTTAAAGGTGGCCGTAAGCTGTGAGGGGAACGGTAGGATGGTTTTCCTTGACCCCTACGAGGGTGCCATTTACATAACCGCTGAGCTTTTAAGGAACTTGGCCTGCACGGGGGCAAAACCCATAGCCATAACCGACTGCCTAAACTTTGGAAATCCGGAGGAGCCCTGGATAATGTATCAGTTAGAAAAGGCCGTAGAAGGGATAGCGGAAGTTTGCAAGTTCTTTAACGTTCCCGTAATCAGCGGAAACGTCTCCCTCTATAATGGGAGGATTTACCCTACCCCCGTCCTCTTTGGAGTGGGAAAGGTGGAGGGAAAGTATTTAACCTCCCACTTTAAGGGTGAATCTTCATTATACCTAATAGGGGACCTTTCCTCGGAGGATGAGGTGGGGGGCTCTGAGTTTTTAAAGGTCATCTTTAACAAGGTAGCGGGGAAGGTTCCAAAGGTGGATTTGGAAAAGGAAAGGAGGCTACACCAACTCCTACTAAAACTGATAGAAGAGGATGTAATCCTTTCTGCAAAGGACGTATCCTTGGGGGGACTCCTTATAAATATCTTAGAGTGCACCTTGGAAGATGAAGTTGGCCTTGAACTGGAAATTTATACCGAAAGGAGGGAGGACTTCTTCCTCTTCTGTGAAAATCCAACGAGGGTTATAGTTAGCGTAAGGGAGGATAAGGAGGAAAGGTTAAAGGAGCTTACGGAGGGCTACTCCTTGGAGTGGCTATACTTGGGGAGAGCTACCAGGGGGAAGACCTTTAAGCTCAACCTAAACGGTGAAACTTTAATGGAAGAGGATATCAGACCTCTAAAAGCTCAACTCCTTCAAGGTATTTACTAAAACCCTCCTTTAAAAAGAGGTTGCAGAGTTTGTCCGTTGCCAGGAAACCTAAGTCCTCCTCCTCACAGAAGGTTAAGGCTTCCTCGGGTGGCATGTTAAAGAGGGCGGTTGCATAAGCGTCAAGGTAGGTTATCCTATCACCCAAGGCTATTAAAGTTAAGGAGGAGTAGTAGTTTTCCCTCCTTCCGTTCCTTGGGTTGAATATGTGGTGCTCGTTGAAGCTTCCCTCAAACCTTTCATAATCCCCACTGGTAGTTATACTGGTTAATGCCCTCTTTGTTTTAATCTTTAAAAGTATTTTCCCTTTCCTCGGGTGCCTTACCCCTATTTTAAAGTTTTTCCCCTCGCAGATTATCTCTCCCCCCAAATTTATTAAAACTTTGCTTGCCCCTTTACCCTTTAAAAACTTATACATTTGGCTAACCGCAAAACCCTTACCTATACCTCCTAAATCC
>WFPT01000173.1 GCA_015487365.1 Aquificaceae bacterium | reverse complement strand
TTTACTTGGCCCTTCCCCCAAAGCTCTTTGAAGAGGCAACGATTAACTTAGGGGAAACCTTGAAGGGTTTTAAAAATTCACGGAAGATAGTAGTAGAAAAGCCCTTTGGTCTTGATTTAGAATCCGCAAGGAGGTTGAACACCAAGTTAAGGGAATACTTTAAGGAGGAGGAAATATACAGGATAGACCATTACCTTTGGAAACATCCCGTTCAAAATATCCTCTCCCTACGCTTTTCCAACTACATATTTGAAGGCATATGGAACAAAAACTTCATAGATAACGTTCAGATATCCGCCTTAGAGGATGTGGGTTTAGAGGGTAGGTTACACTACTACGATGAGGTGGGGGCATTAAGGGACATGGTGCAGAACCACCTATTACAGGTTCTAACCTTTGTAGCCATGGAGCCACCCGCCAGGATGGAAATGGAGGAGGTAAGGGATGAAAAGGTAAAGGTTCTTAGGTCCATAAGGAAGTTAAAGGTTGAGGAGGTGGATAAATTCGCACTCAGGGCTCAGTATAGGGGTTATAGAAAGGAGCTTGGTAGGGATTCTAAGACGGAGACCTACGTAGCTTTAAAACTTTACATAGAAAATTTTAGGTGGGAAGGTGTCCCCTTTTATATAAGGACGGGAAAGAGGTTAAAGGAGAAGAAGACGCAGGTAGTCGTAGTCTTTAAGGAGGTCCCGGGTAACTTTGGAAAGTTAATAGGTTGCAAGCCTGAAAAGAACAAACTTTTCTTTGAGTTAGCACCAAGGAGCAGGTTAGTCTTTAAGTTTCAGGTTATGTCCCCCGACGGTATTTCCGCCTGCGCGTTGGAAAGCTCCATGGAAACCCCATTAACTCAGAACATGGCCTACGTAAGCCTTCTGGAAGACCTCTTGGAGGGGGAAAGGAGTTTGTTTATAAGGGAGGACGAAACGGAGGTGGCTTGGGAGTTGGTCCAGCCCATATTGGAGAGGTGGAAGGAGGGGGACAATCTATACCTGTACGAGCCCGGAAGTTATGGGCCTAAGGAGGCGGAAGACTTTATAAAAAGGGACGGGAGGAGGTGGCTCCTTGTATAGGATAATTAGGGGTAAGGATGAAGAGGAGGTGAGCAGAAAGCTGGCAAACTTTATAGGGGACTTTTTAATTAAGTGCATAAGGGATAAGGGAGAAGCTAAGGTGGGCCTTGCGGGGGGTAACTCTCCAAAGGGCACTTACAGGATACTTTCAAGGAGCTTTTCCCTTTGGGATAAAGTCCTAATATTTCCAACCGACGAAAGGTTCGTTCCCAGCGAGCACCCAAAGAGCAATTATAGGATGTTAAGGGAAAGCTTGGGCGATAGGGCAAAATTATATAGAGTTAAGACGGAGCTACCCCTGAGGGAAGCCTGCAAGGAGTTTAACTCAGCCCTCTTGGAAGTAAGGGCCCTTGACTTTATCCTCTTAGGCCTTGGTTTAGACGGTCATACCGCCTCCCTCTTCCCAAACACCCCCTGCCTTCCCTGCGGTGAAAACGCCTGCACCTCCAAATCGCCCGACGGACTAAGTAGGATAAGCATGAGCCTAAGCTTTATAAATAGGGCTGGACTTATAAGCTTTATAGTAATAGGAAAGAAGAAGGGGGGAATACTTAAAAGGCTTTTGAGGGGTGAGGATTTACCCGCAACCAAAGTAAATAACGGCAAGGAAATCCTCATCTTTACCGAATTAAACCCTTGATGGGGATGGAGGAGACCTTAAAGGAGCTAATCCTAAGGTACGGATACTTAGCTCTCTTTTTCCTTTCCTTTACAGAGGCCATATTCCAGCCCGTTCCACCCTTTCCCTTTATAGTTTCCGCAAACCTCCTTTCCTTAGACCCCCTCCTCTGTGGCCTCGTCTCCCTCCTTGGAAACATATTAGGCTCCTTGGTATCTTACAGGATAGGTAAATCCTTTGGTAAACCGTTGGTGGTTAAGCTCCTGGGTGAAAGGTTTTACCGAAGGGGTGAGGTCCTCTTTAAAAGGTACGGCAGCTTTGCAGTCTTAATAGGTGAGCCCTACAAGGCGGTCTGTTACCTGAGTGGAATCTTGGGTATGGAGCTAAAAAGGTTTTTAATCCTTTCTTTAATTGCAAGGAGCTTAAGG
>WFPT01000172.1 GCA_015487365.1 Aquificaceae bacterium | reverse complement strand
CTTATGAACATCCCTTATGGGTATGGTTGCCACCACCTTATACCTTTCCTCAAACATTATGCTTTTAACGAGCTCCCTAAACTCCTTTGAAAAGAGCTCCATCTTACCTATTTCATCTATAACTAAAACCTTCCCCTTGCTCTCCCTTAAAAAGTCCCTCATAGGGGGAAGGGCTACCTCCTCAAACCTACCAACGTTAACCCCATAAGAGCCCACCAAATGTTTTGAATGGAAAAACTTACTGGCAAAGAGGGAAGATTTACCGTAGGTGTTTATTACCTTAAAGCCAACCCTCTTTTTAGTTTCCTTATCCCTTACCTCCTGGGTGTAAAAACCAACGAAAGTTTTGGGAGAAAGGCTTATCAACTTTTTTATTAGGGTTGTCTTACCTACTCCAGGCTCCCCCGTTATTATTACCTTCACAAAATGGCGTCCCCGGGCGGACTCGAACCGCCGACCTCGAGATTAGGAATCTCGCGCTCTATCCACCTGAGCTACGGGGACTACCTAATAATTTAATTTTATCAAAATTCCCATCCTGGTCAAGTGCTAAAATACTAACCTATGGCCCAAAGGGTTGATTTTACGGACGTTTCTCTGAGGGACGGAATTCAGAGCCTCTTGGCAACGAGGGTTAGAACCGAGGACCTCTTGGAGGTCGCCAAGGAGCTTGACAAGTGCGGTTTTTATTCGGTGGAGGTTTGGGGAGGGGCCACCTTTGACGTATGTTTAAGGTTTTTAAGGGAAGACCCCTGGCAAAGACTTAGGAAGTTTAAGGATGTCTTTAAAAACACAAGGCTTGAAATGCTTTTAAGGGGGCAAAATATAGTGGGTTACAGGCACTACCCGGACGACGTGGTTGAAGCCTTCATAAAGAAAGCTTACGAAAACGGAATAGAAGTTTTTAGAATCTTTGACGCCCTAAACGACGTAAGGAATATGCAAAAGTCCATAGAGGTGGCAAAAAAGCTTGGGGCGACCGTAAAGGGTTGCCTCTCCTATACCATATCCCCCGTCCATACCGTTGATTACTACGTGAAAGTAGCCAAGGAGCTGAGGGATTTAGGGGTAGATATAATATCCATAAAGGACCAGGCAGGGCTACTGTCTCCAAAGGTTTCTTACGAGCTCGTCAAGGCCTTGGTGGAAGAGGTAAAGCTTCCCGTCCATCTCCACACCCAAACCACTTCCGGACTGGCATACATGGCCCAGTTGAAAGGGGTTGAGGCTGGGGCCTCTTTAATAGATACAGTTTGTTATTCCCTTGCGGACCAAACCTCCCACCCTTCTGGTGAAGCCATGGCATACACCTTAAAGGAGCTGGGCTACGAAGTAGCTATAAACACGGAAAGCTACAAGAGGGCGGGGGACAAGATGGCAGAAGTTAGGAAAAAGTATAAAAAGTATGACGTCCTCCCACCCTACCCGGACGTTTCCGTTTTAATCCATCAAATACCCGGTGGGATGATAACCAACTTCATATCCCAGTTAAAGGAGCAAAACCTTCTGGAAAAGTTGCCGGAGATTTTGGAGGAGGTGGTGAGGGTTAGAGAAGACTTTGGCTACCCACCCCTGGTAACCCCAACCAGTCAAATAGTGGGCTCTCAGGCCTTTTTGAACGTAATACACGGCCAAAGGTATAAGGTCGTCACCAAGGAAACCAAGGATTACGTAAAGGGCCTGTACGGTAGGCCCCCAGCACCCATAAAGGAGGAAATAATTAGGAAGATTTTGGGTGAGGAGGAGACCCTTTACCATAAAAGGCCCGCGGATTTACTAAAACCGGAGCTGGAAAAAATTAAAGAGGAGGCAAGGAGGGAGGGGGCAAAGAGCGAGGAAGACGTAATAACCTACGCCCTCTTCCCCAGCGTGGCCAAGGAATTCTTCCGTTGGAGGGAAAAGGTGGAAAAGGGTGAGGCTCCACCTTTACCCTTAGAAGAGGAGGAGGAAAAACCTACCCAAAGGGCTCCCGTTGAGTTTAACGTAACGGTCCATGGGGAGCAATACCACGTTCAGATTGCGGGTAAGGGGGAGGAAACCCCTCAGGGCAAAACCTTCTTCATAAGGTTGGACGGACAGCTGGAAGAGGTCTTCATCCAACCCATAAGGGAGGTTGAGG
>WFPT01000171.1 GCA_015487365.1 Aquificaceae bacterium | reverse complement strand
GGTTAAGATTACCCTTTCCCTCCTTAACTTAACCTTTTTTATCTTAAAGCCCTTCATTTAAAACCTCTCCTCTTGGGCCCGGAGGGATTCGAACCCCCGACCTGGGGATTAGAAATCCCCCGCTCTATCCAGCTGAGCTACGGGCCCAACTAAGAAAATTTTAACACAGTCAGTAGGTGGGAAAGAGGATTACGTCCTTTATGCTTTCACTTTCACTTAAAATCATAACCAAACGGTCTATACCTATCCCCTCCCCCGCGGTGGGTGGCATTCCGTATTCAAGGGCCCTTATAAAGTCTTCGTCCATCTCCATACTCTCTTCATCCCCCATCTCCCTCCGTTTTAGCTGTTCCAAAAACCTTTCCCTCTGCTCGTTTGGGTCGTCCAGCTCCGTGTAGGCGTTTGCCACTTCAAAGCCACCTATAAAAAGTTCAAACCTTTCCACCAAGTCCTTATCCTCTTTATGTCCCTTTGCAAGGGGGGATAAAACCTTGGGAAAGTCTAAAACGAAGGTGGGCTCTAAAAGTTCATCCCCGCAGAGCTTTTCAAAGACTTTATCTATAAGCTTTGGATGGCTTATACTTTCGTAGTTCTTTACTTCCAGCTCCCTGGCCAATTTTTTTAAACCCTCGTAATCCTTTAAGAAGAAGTCCTTCCCCCTTCCACTCTTTTTTTCCAAGAGCTCAAAGTATCTCACCTTCCTGTAAGGGGGAGCTAAGTTTATTCTTTTACCCTTTACGCTTACGGTTTTTGGTAAGGATAGCTCCTTTATTAAATATTCCATAAGCCTTTGGGTAAATTCTATAAGGTCAGTGTAATCCCAGTAGGCTACGTAAAATTCAACCATGGTAAATTCCGGATTGTGTGAGCTGTCTACCCCCTCGTTTCTAAAATTCTTTCCCACTTCAAAGACCCTGTTAAAGCCACCCACTATAAGCCTCTTTAAGTAAAGCTCTGGTGCTATCCTTAAATAGAGCTCCCTTTGTAAGTAGTTGTGGTAGGTCTTAAAGGGCTTTGCGTTTGCTCCGCTGGCTACGGGTTGTAGGATTGGGGTTTCTACTTCAAAGAAGCCCTCCCTGTAAAAGAATTCCCTCAGTTTCCTCAAAAGGATACTCCTTAAAAGGAAAACCTCTCTACTCTTTTGGTTTGCTATCAGGTCCAAATACCTCTGTTTATACCTAAGGTTTGGGTCTTTTAGCCCGTGCCACTTTTCGGGTAAGGGCCTCCTACACCTTTGCAAGACCTTAAAGCTAAAAACTTCTAGGGTTAGCTCCCCCGTCTTAGTCCTAAAAGGCTTACCTTCTACTTCTATTATGTCCCCCAGGGAAACTTCCCTTTTAAAAGTTTCAAAAATTTCTCCCAAGTTATCCCTTTTTAGGTAAATTTGGACCTTTGCGGTTACATCTTGAATGTGTCCAAAGATAGCTTTACCCATGGGTCTTAGGGAAACGAGTCTGCCGTATAGCCTGTAAGTTTTATCATCTTTTATAGGTTTGTCATACTTTTGTTTTACCTCTTTTACAGTTTTTTGAGCATTTTCTACTTTTTTGGCTTCAAAGAGGCACAACTTACCTTCAAGCCTTTTAAGTTTCCCCTTAAAGGCTACCCTTTGGTTTTGTTTTACATCCTCCTCGGTAAGGATTAGTATTTCCTCATTACTTTCATCGCTAAGCCTTAAAAGCTTTTTACCCTCGTAGTTGGAAACCCTCTTTATTAGACCTTCTACGCTAACCTCCTCTCCCTTTGGCTCCATTTCAAAGAGTTTCCTAAAATCGTTTAAGTTAAACATCTAAGTTCTTTACCTCCTTTGCGTATTCTTCTATAAACTTCCTCCTCAAATCCACCTGCTCACCCATAAGTATGGTAAATATTCTGTCCGCCTGAGCCCCATCTTCTATGCTCACCTTTAAGAGCCTCCTCGTTTTTGGGTTCATAGTGGTTTCCCATAGCTGTTGGGGGTTCATTTCCCCTAAACCTTTATACCTTTGGACTTCCACCCCTTCCTTAGCAAGGCTTAGGACCTCTCCGTAAAGCTTTAAGGGCTCACTAACCTCCCTCTCTTTACCTTTTAGCTTTAACTTAACGGGGGTTGGAAAGCTTAAAAGCTCCAAGAGAGACTCATAGGAGGGTGAGGATAGGAGCTCCTGGTCTATTAGCTTAGCCTCCTCTACCTTAGACCTCCTTACCTTTAAGGCGGAATCCTCTAAAACTTCTACCAAAAATCCCTTTTCCTCTAAAACTTTCTTTAACCTTTCCAGCTTTCCCCCTAAGTTTTCTACATTTACCCTCAGTTCTAAGAGACTTAAAAGGACTTCCTTAAAGATTTTCTTAGATAGGGCCCTGAAACTGTCTTCTCTGTCCTTTAAGTCTAAGAGGAGTTGTTTTAGCTCCTGACCTCTGTACCTTTTTCCCTTTAAAATTAATTCACCCTCTTTGCAGAACCTGTCCCTTAAAAATTCCTCAAACTCCTCCTCCGTGTTTATGTACCTTTGCATCTTGCCGACCCTTACCCTGTAAAGGGGCGGTTGGGCTATGTATAGGTGCCCCTCCTCAATTACCTTGGGCATAAGGCGGTAAAAGAGGGTAAGTAGGAGTGTCCTTATGTGGGAGCCATCTACGTCCGCGTCTGTCATCAGGATTACCTTATCGTATCTGAGCTTTGAAAGGTCCAAATCCTCTCCAACCCCTACCCCTAAGGCGCTCACTATCGCCTTCACCTCCTCGTTGGATAGGACCTTGTCAAGTCTTGCCTTCTCTACGTTTATTATCTTACCCCTTATAGGTAATATTGCCTGGGTCCTCCTGTCCCTCCCCTGCTTTGCGGAGCCTCCCGCTGAATCCCCTTCCACTATGAAGAGCTCACACCTTTTTGGGTCCCTTTCTGAGCAATCGGCGAGTTTTCCCGGTAAGGTGGTGTCCTCCAAGGGAGACTTTCTCCTTATTAGCTCCTTGGCCCTTTTGGAGGCTTCCCTTGCAAGGGCACTCTCTATGGCCTTTTCCACAATTAGCTTTAAGATTTCCCTCCTTCTGTTGAAGAATTCCGTTAGGAAGTTGTAGGTTATGGATTCTACTACCCTCTTTACCTCAGGATTACCCAACTTTGCTTTGGTCTGACCCTCAAACTGGGGCTCCATAACTTTGCAGGAGATTACCGCTGTTAGCCCTTCCCTTAAATCCTCACCGCTAAAAGAGGTTTTCAGCTCCTTTGAAAGTTTTAGGCCCTGGGCTACCTTTACTACCGCCTTGCTCAAACCGGACCTAAAACCCGAAACGTGGGTCCCACCGTCGGTAGTCTTTACGTTATTTACAAAGCTTTCTATTACCTCCTTGTAGCCCCTGTTGTATTGGAAGGCAACCTCAACCAAAATCCCCTCCCTTTCCCCCTTAAAGTGTATAACCTCCTTAAAGAGGAGCTCCTTCCCCTCGTTTAAAAACCTAACCAAGTCCTTTATACCACCCTTAAAGTTAAAGGTTACCTCCTTGTTTATCCTTTCGTCCTTTAAATGAAAGGTCAAGGAGGGGTTTAGGTATGCCAGCTCCCTCAAACGGTTTTCCACCAAATCGTACTTAAAGGACTTTACCTTAAATATTAAGGGGTCAGGCTTAAAGCTCACCTTAGTTCCCCTTTTTTTGGTCTTACCTACAACCCTTAACTCACTTACGGGTTTCCCCCTCCTGTATTCCTGCCTGTAAATCTTGTTTTCCCTATAAACTTCCACTACGAGCCACTCAGAGAGTGCATTTACCACCGAGGCCCCGACTCCGTGAAGCCCTCCCGAATACTTGT
>WFPT01000170.1 GCA_015487365.1 Aquificaceae bacterium | reverse complement strand
CAGCTTAGCCTTTTTGTCCAGTTCATTTTCAAGGAATGCCCTGTTAATACTTAGGCCATACCGTTGAAACGGTATGGCCTAAGTATTAACAGGGCATTCCTTGAAAATGAACTGGACAAAAAGGCTAAGCTGATTGAATTCTTAAAGGATGGGGAGAAGTTGGTTTTAGCGGAGGTAACTTGTAGGAAGGAAAACAAGGGTAAAAATGGAGAGTGTAGGAAAAAGGTAAAAAATTTACCTAAAAACCTAAGGCTAATAGGGGATGACAACAAAAAGAGGAACTTTTTAGCTCACTGCGGTTTTAATGAATACGGTTCATACATAAGGAGGAAAGGAGGAAACCTTTACCTTTCCTTAATTGAAAACTATGCGGAGGAAATGAAGGAGTTCGTTTTAAGCCTTTAACTAAATTAGAATTTAGTATAATGGTAATTAGCCATGAACAGGGAGCTTTTAGAGAGATTAACGGAGCAGAGGTCAAGTCCTGAGTTTGTGCGAATAAGCACCGCCGCAGCTATGACCTTGGGTCTTATACCGGGCCTCTTTTACAGGGACGCAAAGCTTTACTGTATAAACACCCTCCTTACCTACCCTTCTGGTTGCCATGCGGACTGTGCATACTGTGGTCTCCAAAGGGCAAGGGAAATAGAGTATTCTAAGAGGAACTTCATAAGGGTTGAGTGGCCTACGGTAAAGTTTGAAGAGATTTTGGAAAGGGCTAAGAGGGTTGGCCATGTGGAAAGGCTCTGTATAGCTCAGATAACCCACCCGAGGGCTATTGAAGATACCAAAGTTCTCTTGGAAAAGACCTTAAAGGAATTGGGAGATAAGATTTTTGTCTCCCTCCTTATAAACGCAACGGGAACCAAGTTTGAGGACATAAAAGAATACAAAAGGTTGGGAGCGGATACGGTAACGGTAGCCATAGACTGTGCCACCGAGGAGCTCTTTGAAAGGATTAGGGGAAAACCTATGAAGAGTCCCCACAGGTGGGAAGTCTTCTGGCAGGTCTTGGAATGGACCGCGGAGGTCTTTGGAGATGGTTATACGGGTTGCCACCTAATCGTGGGTTTGGGAGAGACGGAGGAGGAGATGGTAAGGACCATACAAAGGGTTAGGGACTTGGGGGGAAGGACCCACCTCTTTTCCTTTTATCCGGAGGAAGGCTCCTTGATGGAAAAGGAAAAACCCTGTCCCGCACCCCAGTTCAGAAGGGTTCAAATGGCAAGGTATTTGATAGACAACCAGATAGCAAGGTATGAGGATATGAAGTTTAACGAAAAGGGACAGATAATAGACTTTGGAGTGGATAGGGAGACCTTTGAAGAAATCTTTTGGTCTGGGAGACCCTTTATGACCGCAGGGTGTAGGGGTAAAACCCAAGAGGTAGCCTGCAACAGACCCTTTGGAGACAGCTCCGTAAAGGACATAAGGAGCTACCCTTTTAAACCCAACAGGAGGGACTTAAAGAGGATAAGGGAGCAACTCTTTGACTATGAGATGGAAAGGGCTTACCCTGATATACTAAATCCCAGTTCTTTTAGATACTTTTAAGGTATGACCCTCTTAGTAAGGAAGGTTAAAGAGTTAAGGGAAGTCTTAAAGGGTAAGGAGGTTGGTTTTGTCCCAACCATGGGCTATTTACACGAGGGGCACCTTGCCCTTATAAGGAGGGCGAGGGAGGAAAACCCTTTTGTGGTGGTTAGCATTTACGTAAATCCCACCCAGTTTGGCAAAGGTGAGGATTTTGAAAGGTATCCAAGGGATTTGGAAAGGGACCTAAAAATCTGTAAAAAGGAAGGGGTGGATGTAGTCTTTGCACCAACGGATGAAGAAGTCTATCCCTTTGGATACCTAACGGAGGTCCATGTAAAGGGAATAAGTGAAGTGTTAGAAGGTAAGTTTAGGCCTAACCACTTTAAGGGAGTTGCAACGGTGGTCTTAAAGCTCCTAAACATAGTAAGGCCAAGGAGGGCATACTTTGGGGAAAAGGACTACCAGCAGTTAAAGCTGGTGGAAAAGATGGTAAGGGACCTGTTTTTGGACGTAGAAATAGTTGCGGTAAAAACTGTAAGGGACAAGGATGGTTTAGCCCTCAGTTCAAGGAATACCTACCTTTCAGAAGAGGAAAGAAAGAGTGCCCTTTCCCTCTACAAATCCTTACTCTTGGCCAAAGAGTTAATAGAAAAGGGGGAAAGGGATGCCAAAAAAATTAAGGAAAAGATGAGGGAGTTTATCCTTTCCTTTGAAAAGGTAAAGAAGATAGACTATGTGGAAATAACGGATAAAGAACTAAATCCAAAGGATTTTGTGGAAGAGGGAGACAGGATTTTACTGGCGGTTTGGGTGGGAAACACCAGGCTAATAGACAACTGGGAGGTGGGTGAGCCCCTCTAACCTTTTCTTAGATTAACTATAAGGTCTGCCCTTTCCATAACCACCGGGTCGTGGGTTGCAACCAAAACCGTCAAGTTATACCTCCTCCTTAGCTTAAGCATAAGCTCTAAAATCCTTTGGGTGTTCTTGTAGTCCAAGCTTGCGGTGGGTTCGTCCGCTATTAAGATTTTTGGTCTTTTGGATAAGGCCCTTGCTAAGGAAACCCTCTGCTTTTCACCCCCCGAAAGGTTTTTAACCTTCCTTCCCTTCAAATAATCAATCCCAAGCTCCTTAAAGAGCTCTTCTATTTCTTCATCTTTTAGCCTTTTGGTTAAGGTTGCACAGGCCCTTACATTTTCTTCCGCACTGAGATGGTTAAAAAGTTGTGGCTCTTGGAAGACCAAACCAACCTCCTCCCTCCTAAGTCTTTCAAGCTCTCCCCCTTTTATGGAGGTTATGTCCTTACCCAAAAGCTTAACCTTTCCTTTGTCAGGCTTTAAAAGTCCAACCACTATCATAAGTAAGGTCGTCTTGCCAGAGCCAGAGGGTCCCACTATTGCTACAAAGTCTCCCTCCTTTACTTCAAAGCTGAGGCCGTTAAAGAGCTCAACTCCTCCGAAGGCCTTAAAGAGTCCCTCCACTTTTAGCATCTTAAGACCTCCTAAAAGAGGTAGGTTAGGAAAATTTTGTTAGAGCTTCTAAAACCAAGCTTTTCCCTTCCATAAACGGGTAAGGTGGAAAGGAGGGAAAGGTAAAGTTTTGCTTCAAGGAAGTAGTAGTCAATCCTTGCGGAGATTAAGGAATAGTCCCTTGTAAAGTTTCTTACACCAGAGAGGGTTATCCTCCACTTGGAAGTTTGGAAGAAAAGATAAGGCGATAGGCTCTTTTCTCTTTTATAATCCTTAAAGTATTCAAGGCCAAGCTTTAAGGTGTAGGTGGTGGGTAAGTCCAAGTCCAGGCCAAAAGTATAAACTTGGTCTTTCTTCTCCCACTCCCTAACGAACTCCCCGTATAGGGAAAGGAAGGAAACGGGAAGCTGAAAGTCAAGGCCCGTCCTGTTTTCATCCTTTTTAAAGTCCCTAAAATGGGAGAGGCTACTTAAAAGGTTTAAGTCCTCGTTAAAGAGGGAAAGCCTTACAGCTCCCTGCCTTAAAGAGGGTGCATAAACCCCTTCAAGGGAGTAGTCCCCCTTATAGTAGGATACCCTTGCGTTGTATATACCCTCTACGGGTATCTCGTAGCTTATGTATTTACTTTCAAAGCTAACCTTCCCAAAGTAGCTGGTAGGATTAAAGACTATCCCCCTACCCCAGACTATGGCACTCTTACCAAAATCTATCAGGAGCTTCCCCTTCATAAAGGGAAACCTTACAAAGCTTTGGACATCCCTTAGCTTTTTGTCCAAGTGCCTTACAATCTTTTTTTTACCAAAGGCAAAGTCCTCCCTGTAATAGGCCTTCCAGTAAAAGGAGTAAAAGAGGATGAACTTGTCCTTAAAATTATACCTTGCCTTTACAAAGGGCATAAACTCCACTCCCTTTCTAAAAACCTGTTTGGAAACCTCATCGTATGAGTATATTAGTTGAAATCCCGAGCCTTCATTATGAAAGCCCCAGTCCTCGGGTCCTCCAAAGGAGAGGGAAAATAAAAAGAGCAAAACTACCAGTTTCTTAGGTAT
>WFPT01000169.1 GCA_015487365.1 Aquificaceae bacterium | reverse complement strand
AAGGAGGCCTTTGTTAAGGATGAGGAGGACAAAAGGAGTATAGTTTTAGAAATTAGGGCTGGAACGGGAGGGGAGGAGGCGGCACTCTTTGCGGGAGACCTTCTGAGGATGTATCAAAAGTTTTGTGAGAGGAGGGGCTTTAAGTTCAACATAGTTTCCTTTAACAAGACAAGCTTGGGGGGCTACAAGGAGGTGGTTGTCTTAATAGAGGGGGAAGGAGCCTACTCTTGGTTTAAATACGAAAAGGGGGTTCATAGGGTCCAGAGGGTTCCCATAACCGAATCGGGTGGTAGGATACACACCTCTACCGCAACGGTTGCGGTTATACCTCAGGTGGAAGAGGGTGAGGTTGAAATAAAGGAGGATGAGATAAAGGTGGAAACTTTTAGGGCCTCGGGTGCGGGTGGCCAGTATGTGAATACCACCGAGACCGCGGTGAGGATTACCCACCTACCTACTGGAATAGTGGTTAGCTGTCAGGACGAAAGGTCCCAGTATCAGAACAAGAGGAAGGCCTTAAAAATTCTTCAATCTAAACTTAGGGAATACTACAAGAGGAAAAAGGAGGAGGAGATTACCAAGGAAAGGAAAAAACAAATAGGGACGGGTGAAAGGAGTGAAAAGATTAGGACCTACAACTTCCCCCAGGGTAGGATTACGGACCACAGGATAAACCTTACCCTTTACAAATTAAGGGAAGTTTTGGAGGAGGGGGAGCTGGAGCCCATAGTTGAAGCCCTCCGTAAGAAAGAACTGGAAGAAAAGCTTTCCAAAATTTAGTAGAGGGTCATAGTGGTCCTTACCGTGTATTTTTTAACAGTTCCAGAGCCCCCACAGGAGGGAGGTTTTACCAAGGAAGGATACATCTGATTGAGCCTGCTTATTATGGAACTGTTAAAGGTTATCCTCGCATTACCGGATATGTCTATTTTTGCCTTCTTTTGGCAGTTTTGGGTTTTCCCGGTTATCGGGTCCTTGGCTATGCAGTTATGGACTATTACTCCGTTTATCTGGGAATTTCCACTTATCTTTACCCCTAACTCTTGGCCTGTAAATATCAGACCGTTAAAGACCAGATTACCCGTTGAGTTAATTTCCACCTCTCCCCCTCCTAACTTTTTAGGCTCTGGAGACTTTCCTGGTCCCGCTATAAACATTACTGGATTGTTTGGAGTTCCTATAATACCTGAGCCTGCCTTTTCTACTTCCGCCTCCTTTCCAAAGAACATACCTCCTGAAATATAAACATTTGCAGAGCCTCCGTTTATACCTTCAACTTCTGCCTCACCTTGGGCTATGAAATTAACATTAGTGTAGGTCCCACTACCCACCTCTATCTCCTTAGGAGAAATTAAGGTCATATTAGAAAGGGTTGCGTTGGTCTTTAACTCCCAAGAGGTATATACTACGGAGCAACCGTTTATGCAAACCCTTTTTAGGTTACACTTCCAGTTGTTGTTACCCAAGGATGTGCAACTGTTTGCGGGCTTATTTTTACTATTTACTTTACAGTAACATTCCATATAGCTTTGGCTGTAAATTATGCACTCAGTTTTACCTTTTTTATAACCTTGGCATAGGTTTTGGGTGAAGGTGCAGGAGGAGGCGTAAAAACTACCACTGTTACAGGTAGGAGTAAAGGAAGTGCTAACGGTCCAGTTTCGTAAGTCAATCCTAAAATTGGGGTTTTGGCTGTTAAGGATTTGCTCAATCAAGGAAACCACACCGGACCAGTTGTTGGTGTTAAATACCCTTGGGATTAAATTACCCAAGGGTCTGTATTGTATTGGAACTCCCGTATAAGAAAGGATACCGGAGCTACTACCGCAGGTCCCAACCGTGTAAGTTCCACTTATATTACCACCCGTAAGTATTGCAGGACCTATACACCTTGGGTCACAGCTTTGAATTATGGCATTCCCTGAGAGGGTAAAGGTCCCTCCGTTTCTTAAAGTGAAGGTCCCAAGGGATGAACCCGGATACTGGATTATGGCACTCTTCCTAACTCTTGCATTCCCAAACCTACCCTCTGAAACTATAAGGCAGGAGTTACCTTCCCTATCTGAAATGGCCCAAAAAGAATAGGTTGCACCACCCATGTTGGGAACGGGGGTGTTTGTCTGAGCTATGGTAAAGTCACAGCGCATGTTGGTAATAGCACTTTCAATACCCAGCTTTAAGCCATAGTCTGAGGCCCTCTTTGCCTTCTCATACTCTATCTCACTTACCGTCATTAGGGTTGAAGTGTTTGCCATAAATATGGCAGCTCCCCCCAAGGCCAAAAGTAGCAAAGAAAGTATTAGTGCGGAAACCATTACAAATCCCCTCATTTTTTTACCTCCCAAAGGTTCTTACTATGTAAAATTCACCCTTTTTCTTTTCAAAGCTTATGTCCTCACTCAAAAGGGTTAGTTCAACCCTTACTGCGGAGCAGTTGGTGGGGTTAGGTATGCACCTTACCTTAAAGGTTTTGACCGGAGCAATAGGGAAGGCTGGCTCGTTCCTTCCACAGGATGAAGCCATGTCCGTTAGCTCAGCGTATAGGTAAAGTTGCCCGTTTAGGTTCTGGCAAAAGAGTCTAACCCTGTGTGGGACCCTTATTATTATGTCTCCGGGTTGGAGACTAATACCTCCCACCACATAGTTAGGAGAATTTGCACTAAAAGTGGGGGAAACGCACTCACTTCCAGTAAGATTTACGTTGTTTATCTGATAAATAGTGGGAGGATTTCCCACAAAGTTTTCACCCCTTATTATGTAGTAGCAGTCCCCTGGCCTTAGCCTACAACCTATTACGTTTCCTAAGTTATCGTAGGCCATCCCTATTCCGTATAAACTCGCATAAAAGGATACTTCATCGCAGTTTGGACCTGGGACAATAGTGATGCACTTTTCCCTTGGGGGTGGGTATTGGTTACAGTTGGTTGAAGCGTTAGAGGTAGGAACTCCCGCCCCCCAACGGTCAAAGTATCTATCTAATAAAACTATCGTTGAACGGGTTATGTCTGAGACCTGGGAAACAGTCTTTACCTTACCAAAGGCTATCCTGGTTGTATTCCAAAGGCCAAAGAGGGAAACCATTATTATGGAGGCTATTACCAAAACCATTAAGAGCTCCACCAAGGTAAAGCCTCTCCTCATATATTACACCCCCTCTCTACTACCTGAGCGACTTTGTTGTTTAAGGTTGCCCTTGCCACTATATCCTTGCAAACTACCGGTGGTGGAGTGGTTAAAAAGTCGGTGCAACTACCCCCTTGGACCTGGACATTGACATTCACTATCCAGGAGCCACACCTTACGGAGTTTATCACCTGACCCGCCTTACAGGATTCTATTGCGGAGACCGCACCGTTTATTAAGCAGGTATTTTCTGCCAAAGTTGCGGTTATGCTGGCAAAGTGGCTTTGGAGACCCGCAAGGGCCAGTAGGGCCACCGTTATAAAGACTATCGCAACCATAGCCTCTATCATGGAAAAACCCCTCAACATCCTCCAAACCCCCTTTGGCTCCTTACACCTACCCTGTTTATTATGACCTTGAAGAACCTGTCGGTTTTGTCTATGCAAACACTTCCCATGTAAGTGGCAAGTCCCCTCGGGTCAAAGACTATTGGGTATCCAAAGGATGTCCTCAACAATACGTATATGTAACTTTCACTTATATTTAGGGACCTTAGAGGGTTTGGGCATAAAAGGAGTGAGCAGGGGCTAGTAGGTGGGTTTATTCCAAAGTCGCAGGCCAAAAGGGTTTTGTTGTTAAGGCAAAAGCCCACGTAATGGCCCTTCCTCACCGCCTCCAACTTTAAGGACCTTACGAAACTTTCCAACTCCACCGACCTTTCATCAAACCTGTAATCCTGCCACATCCTTAAAACGTAAGGACTTGCGAAGGTAAGGATTATGGCCAAAATCCCAAAGACCATCAGGAGCTCCATGAGCGTATAACCATAAGGCATACCTACCAATATAGGGTATTTTTCACGACCTTTCGTTAATTTTCCGTTAAAATATTTGGTTATGAAGCTTACCTTACCAAGACCCAACATAAAGATTAAATTTAGCTTTCCCTTAAAAAGGAAGCAAAGGCTTGGGGTGGGAATCCAGATAACCAAGAGTTTTTTCAGGCTTTTGGCCTTAAAGGAGGACAAAAGCTTGGCCTTTGAGCCCTTGGAACTCTTTTGGCACGACAAGGAAGAGGGTGAGAAGGTGAATATACTAAAAAAAGCTTTGGAGGAGAGGGGGCTCTTAGGAAGTGAGCTCTTTACCTGCCTTAGCATAGACGAGGGCCTTATAAAGTTTCACACCTTCCCCTCCGCCTTAAAGGGTGAGGACTTAAAGAGGTCCATAGATTTTAACATAAGGTCGGACGTTGCGGAAATAGGTGGAAAAAATATTGTTTATGACTACCAGCTCTTAGAGGAAGGGGAGCAAAGGAAGCTTTTGGTGGTTTTGGCAAAGGAAGAGGATGTGGTGGGCTTAAAGAGGTTCGTAGAGGAGGCTGGGGCCAAGTTAAAGGCCATAAGCTATGAGGTGATAACCGTTTTAAACTTTTGTTTAAGCCAAAACCTCCCAAAGCCCTTTAACGTCCTTTACGTAGATTACCACACTTCCTTTGCCCTAACCTACTCTGAGGACCTGAGGTATTTAAAGTTATCCTTGGAGATAGGGAAGTTCGTAAGGGGTGAGATGGACAGTATGGAGCTAACCTCCCTGGTGGGGGAGACCAACACCCAACTTATGCTAAACGACTTTAGAAATCTATACCTCGTTGGGCCCATCCTGGAATTCGTAGAGGTAAGGGATATGGCCATGCAAACCTTTGAAATCTTTGGAGTTTTAAGCCTTGAAAAAATCCCCTCCAACTTCGTAATACCCTATACCTTGGCCTTGGAGAGCTTGGAATGGGAAGACTGATAAGGATAAACCTCTTAAAGGAGGAAAAAAGGAGAGCCTTTGCCTTACCCACCTTAGAAACCTTAAAGGGGATAAACTTAAAGGAAATTTTAGCAAAGAGAGGATACATCCTTTTATTTTTTTTAGGAATATTTATAAACCTTATCATCCTAATAAACTACCTCATTTTGTCCTCCAAGGAGGGGGACTTGAAGAGGGAGGTAGAACAACTAAAAGTTAAGGAAAAGAACTTAACCGCAAGG
The DNA here is from genome assembly GCA_015487365.1 of Aquificaceae bacterium. Lineage (GTDB taxonomy): Bacteria > Aquificota > Aquificia > Aquificales > Aquificaceae > S012-77. Next base: position 4,999 of record WFPT01000169.1, on the reverse strand, counting down.
CTAAACCAACTAAAAGTTAAGGAAAAGGAGCTAATAGATAGGCTAAACAAAGCTAAGGAGGAGATAAGCAAGGTAAAAAAGAGCAAGGAAATACTTTTAATATTAAAGGGTAGGTATGACCTCCTGCTACTTGCTGTTAATGACTTTGTCAAGAACATGCCCAAGGGGATTTGGACCTACAAGATAGTTTCCTATCAGGAGGGGAGGGGTTATACCATAGAAACGGACGTTTATTCCATAAGCATAGCGGAGCTCAGTAAGTTCTTAAAGTTTTTAAAGGAAAACTATAACGAGGTGAGTATAACCTCCTTGGAGAGGTTAAAGAATAAGTTTGGCATACCTTACTACCGTATGTCCCTAAAAATTAAGAGGGCCCCTAAGCATGGCTCTAGATAGGTACAGGGGAATAGTTGAGGATATGCTCTTAGAGGAGATAAGGCTTATTGCAAAGGAGTTAAAGGGCCTTAGGGTTTTAAACGTAAATTCCGCAAAGAAGGGGGGAGGTGTTGCAAAGATACTAAACAGGTTAGTCCCCCTTTTAAGGGATGTTGGTATTAAGGCGGACTGGAAGACCATCAGGGGTGACCCTGAGTTTTTTAGGGTAACCAAGAAGCTCCACAACCTCCTACACTTAAAGGAAGGAAAGACCTTAGATTCAAAGGACATAACCACCTACCTAAGGTGGACCTTCATAAACTCAAAGGAGCTTGACACTTCCAACTACGACCTGGTAATAATACACGACCCCCAACCTATGGGACTCATCATAAACAAAAAGGAAGACCAGAGGTGGGTTTGGAGGTGCCACATAGACCTATCCACCCCTGACGAAGGTGCCTGGAACTTCGTTGAGCAGTTTTTAAACGCCTACGATTGTGCCATATTCCACATACCCGAATTCGTAAAGGAGGGGGTAAAGGTGAGGACCTTCATAATACCCCCTTCCATAGACCCCTTGGACGAAAAAAACAGGGAATTGAAAGAAGAAGAAGTTTTAAAGATAGTTAAGGGGCTTGGTATTAACCTAGAAAAACCTACGATTTTACAGGTTTCAAGGTTTGACAAGCTTAAGGACCCACTGGGAGTAATAGAGGGCTTTAAACTCTTAAAGGAAGAAATAGACTGTCAGCTAATCCTTGCGGGCTCCTTTGCAGAGGACGACCCCGAAGGTAAGGAGGTCCTCAACACAGTTTTAAGTAAGGCTAAGCCCTTAAAGGACGTTCATATTTTAAACCTACCCCCCGACAGCGACCTGACCATAAACGCCTTACAGAGGTTTGCAACGGTGGTGGTTCAAAAGTCCATAAGGGAAGGCTTTGGTTTAGTGGTTTCGGAGGCCATGTGGAAGGAAAAGGCGGTGGTGGGTAGTAACGTGGGGGGGATAAGGAGGCAGATAATTGACAGAAGGACCGGCTTTTTGATAAACAGCGTAGAGGGGATGGCTTACAGGGTAAAGCAACTCCTCATGGATGAGGAGCTGAGGAGGGAGATGGGAAAGAATGCAAAGGGTTGGGTTTGCCACCGCTTCCTCATCCTAAGACACCTGAGGGACTACCTGCTCCTCTTTAATGAGCTCCTATAACTACCTTTTAAGGTTAAGCTTTGTAGGTAAGGACTTCCACGGATGGCAGTATCAACCCCATCTCAGGACAGTTCAGGGGGAGCTCCAAAGGGCCTTAAAGACTATCCTGGGTGAAGAGGTAAAGGTTATAGGTTGTTGCAGGACCGATGCGGGGGTTCATGCAAGGGACTACATAGCCAACTTTAAAACTTCTAAAAAAATTGATGAAGAAAAGCTCCTCAGGGCCCTGAACGGAATACTACCAAAGGATGTGGGCGTGTTTAAGGTTTCCCTCGTCCCCAAAGACTTTAACGCAAGGAGGGACGTTGATTACAAGGTTTATACCTACCAGATATTAAACGCCCCTTACAGGGACCCTTTCCTGGAAGACTTCTGTTTAAGGCTCCCCGTAAAGCTTAAAGGGGACAAGCTAAAAAGAATCTGTGAGCTATTAAAGGGTGAGCACGATTTTAGGGCCTTTGCAAAGCTTGAAGGTAAAAGGAGGACCCAAATACACTTACAGACCTCCCTTGAAATGGAAGGGGAGCTAATAAGGATAAACTTTAAAGCTAAATCCTTTTTAAGGTACATGGTGAGGAGACTGGTAGGACTAATCCTTTACTACTGCCTTGACAAGGTTAGCTTAGAAGAGGTTAAGGAGCTCTTAAAGGGAAGGGGGCACTTCCCCTACACCGCAAAGGCCAAGGGACTAACCTTAAAGGAGGTGGCAATAGCTAAAAAATTTACTTAAAATATTTAGGACCATGGGAAAGGTTAAGGTGGGGGAGGAGATAGACCAAAAGGTAATAAACACCATAAGGTTTTTAAGTTTGGACATGGTAGAAAGGGCCAAGTCGGGACACCCTGGTATGCCCTTAGGGGCCTCCCAAATCCCCTACATCATCTTTGACCGCTTTTTAAAGTTTAACCCCAAAAACCCAAAGTGGATAAACAGGGACCGCTTTATACTCTCTGCGGGACACGCCAGTGCCATGCTCTATGCAACCCTTTACCTGTTTGGATACGACCTAACTTTGGAGGACTTAAAGAATTTTAGGCAACTAAACAGCAAAACCCCTGGACACCCCGAAAGCTTTAAAACCCCCGGTGTTGAGGCAACCACCGGCCCTTTGGGCCAGGGTATAGGGAACGGGGTAGGTATAGCCTTAGGTGAAAAGCTCCTTTCCCTACTCTTTAACAAAGAAGGTTACCCCATAATAGACCACTACACCTACGTCCTCTGCTCAGACGGGGACATAATGGAAGGTATTTCCTCTGAGGTGGGACAGCTCGCTGGCCACTGGAAACTAAACAAACTTATCGTTTTGTGGGACAACAACGGAATTTCCATAGACGGACCCACCTCTTTGGCTTGGAGTGAAGATGTTTTAAAGAGGTTTGAGGCCTTCGGCTGGCAGGTTTTAAGGGTTGAAGACGGCTACAACTTAAAAGAATTAACCGAGGCTATTGAACTTGCAAGGGAAAGTAAGGAGAAGCCCACCTTCATAGAGGTTAGGACCCACATAGGCTACGGCTCACCCCTACAGGACAGCGAAAAGGTCCACGGGGCACCCATGGGAAGGGAAAGGGCCTTAGAAACCAAGAGGAGGGCAAACTGGCCCTTGGAGGAGTTTTACGTTCCAGAGGAGGTCTTAAAATACACGAGGAGACACGTTCAACTGGGAGAGGAAAGGGAAAGGGAGTGGAAGAAACTCTTTGAAGAATACTCCCAAAAGTATCCAGAGCTCGCACAGGAGCTTTTAAGGGCCTTTAAAAAGGAATGGTCCTACAAAAGTTTAAAGAACTTAAAGTTTGAAGGGGAGATGGCAACCCGTAAGGCCAGCGGTGTAGTTTTAAACCTCCTTGCAAAGGAAAATAAAACCCTGGTAGGGGGCTCCGCGGACCTATCCGAATCCACCCACACCCTTTTGAGGGAATTCCCCGAAAGGACCATACACTTTGGGGTTAGGGAGCACGCCATGGGGGCCATCCTAAACGGCCTAAGCTATCATGGGGCCTTTTTACCCTTCGGTGGAACCTTCCTTATCTTTTCCGACTACATGAGACCCTCCATAAGGATGGCCTGCCTTTCAAGGCTGCAGGTCCTGTATATATTCACCCACGATTCCATATTCTTGGGAGAGGACGGACCTACCCACCAACCCATAGAGCAACTCCCCTCTTTAAGGGACATACCAAACCTATACGTTTTAAGGCCCGCGGATGCAAACGAGGTAAAGGTAGCCTACGAGATAGCCCTTGAAAGGAAGGAGGGACCTACCGCCATAATACTTACCCGCCAAAAGCTACCCACCTTAGACAGGAGCATCTACCCCAAGGAAGAAAACGCTAAAAGGGGCTTTTACATCTTAGAAGAAGACCCTGAGCCCGAGCTCCTAATCTTAGCCTCTGGCTCTGAGGTTCATCCCGCCATAGAAGCAAAAAAACTCTTAAATAAGGAAGGTATAAGGGTAAGGTTGGTAAATGCCTTCTCCTTTGAGCTCTTTGAGGAGCAAGACAAAGATTACAAAGAGAGGATTTTAGAGGGAGTAAAGTATAGGGTCTGCGTTGAGGCCTCCTCTGAAAGAAAATGGCACAGGTACGTGGGGAGGGAGGGTCTCGTTATAGGGATATGGGAGTTTGGAAGGAGTGCCCCCTACAAGGAGCTTGCCAAGTTCTACGGCTTTACCGGTGAAGGTATATACAAAAGGATTAAGGAGCACTTTGGTTTTTAACCAGGAAGACTCTTGAAACTCCATTCCTGTTGGCAACCCCTATAAGCTCCTCCGCATAGGAAGCTACACTCTCTTTTAAGGTAACCACTATTATCTGGCTGTAAGAGGCCCTCTCCTTTAAAAACTTGCCTAAGAGTATAGAATTTTTTTCGTCCAGGTGGGCATCCACCTCGTCAAGGTAGTAAAAGGGGGAAGGATTCACCTCCTGTAAGGCAAAGATTAAAGAAAGGGCGGTTAAGGTCTTTTCACCCCCAGAAAGGCTTTCTATGTACCTTAGACCTTTACCCCTTAACCTTACCAAAACTTCAACCCCACCCTTAAAGGGATTTTCCCTATCTTCAAGGACTAAGTCCCCCTCCCCTCCTCCACTCAAAAAGTTAAAGATTTTCCTAAAACTCCTCCTTATCCTCCTAAAAGTTTTTAAAAATACCTCCCTCTTTTTACCTTCAAGGAACCTTATCAACTCCTCTATACTTTCCTTTTCACCCTTTAAAGTTTCATACCTTTCCTTTAAGGATGAATAATCAGAGCTTAATTTGCTCAGCTCCTCCTCCGCCTCAAAGTTTATGCCCCCTAAACCTTTAATCCTTTCTTTAACCCTTTTAATCTCTTCCCTTAAACTCTCCAAGGAAACTCTAAGGGTAAGCTCCCCTCCCAGCTCCCTCAGCTCCCCCTCAACCCTCTTTATCTCCTCCCTATTTTT
>WFPT01000168.1 GCA_015487365.1 Aquificaceae bacterium | reverse complement strand
GCCTGAGGTTTTTTACTCTTCTCCTAAGGCTCAGGAGGGGAAAGTAGTTGTAAAAGTATCCCATCAAAAAGCCAAAGATTACCAAGAGGGTTATAAACCTTGAAAGGTGCTCCTTAAAGGAAAGGGTTAAAAACCTAAACTGCACCTCCTGATAGTTTTGGTAGTTAAAGATTAGGATTAAAAGTATTAAGAGGCCACCTATTATAACCTTAACCGCTTCCCTCATTAGAATATATGATAACTTAAAGGGGGTGTTGGTTCGTCCAGCAGGCCAAGCAAAAGTCCCCCCTGTAACCTATCGCCCTCTTAAAGCCTTCCAGGGAAACGTACTTTAAGGAGTCTACGCCCAAGTATTCCCTTATTCCTTCCAGGTCCCTTTTGTTTGCTATGAGCTCCTCGTAGGTGGGAGTGTCTATCCCATAGTAGCAGGGTGAGATTACGGGGGGTGAGGCTACCCTCAGGTGTATCTCCTTTACTCCTACACCCTTTAAAAGTTGCACTATCCTCTTGGAGGTGGTCCCCCTGACTATGGAATCGTCTATTAAAATAATCCTTTTACCCTTCAAGACCCACTCGTTGGGGGATAGTTTCATAAGGACTTTTAGGTCCCTCCTCCTCTGGGTTGGTTCTATGAAGCTCCTACCCGCGTAGTGGTTCCTTATAAGGCCCAGTTCAAGGGGTAGTTTTTTTTCCTGGGCATAACCTAAGGCTGGAACTAAGCCCGAATCCGGAACGGGGACTACCAAATCCCCCTCCACATCATCCTCTTGGGCTAAAATTTTCCCTATCTCCTTCCTAACCTCATAGACGGACCTTCCGAATACGTAGCTGTCAGGCCTTGCAAAATATACGAATTCAAAGGCACACTTTTTTTCACCATCAGGGGTATTGAAGTGGTAGCTCCTTATGCCCCTTTCATCCACCACAACAATCTCCCCGGGTTTTACCTCCCTTAGATACTCGGCTCCAAGGAGGGTGAGGCTAACGCTTTCGGAGGAAAAGTAAAGGCTTTTCCCCTTCAAACCTACACACAGGGGTCTGAAACCTAAGGGGTCCCTCAGGGCTACCAACTTTCCTTCATAGAGCATCAGGAGGTTGTAGGCACCCCTTACCTCCCTCAGGGCGTAGAGTAAGGAAGAGAGGAGCTCCTCGTCCTCCTCCAAGACCTTAAAGGGAATTTCCCCTTTTCCCCTCTCCATGAGGACTAAGAAGACTTCGCTGTCGGAGGAGTGGTTGAAGGTGTATCCTTCCCCTTTGAGTTTTTCCTTTAAGGGTAAGTAGTTTTTCAGGTTTCCGTTATGGGCCAAGGCTACCTCTTTACCCCTCACCCTCCTTACTATGGGTTGTAGGTTTTCCCCAGCCTTCTCCCCACTGGTGGAATACCTAACGTGGGCTATACCTACCTTACCCCTAATCCCCTTCAAGTCCTCCTCCTTTAAGGCCTCTAAAATCAAACCCTCCCTCTTTATAACCTTTAAGGATTTTCCCTGATAAAAGGCAAGGCCCACACCCTCCTGTCCCCTGTGTTGGAGGGCGTATATACCCAGGTATAAATCCCTGGAAAGGTTTTGGGAGTTATAAACTCCAAAGATTCCGCACACCTTACTTAAAGGGAACCCCCTCCGTTGGAGAGGAGGGAACCCCGTAGGTCCTCTTGGGCATCCTACCCGCTAAGTAGGATAGCCTACCAGCAATAGTGGCATACTTCATGGCAACCGCCATCTTTATAGGGTCCTTGGCTTCCGCAAGGGCGGTGTTGGTCAGTATGCCATCAACCCCCAGCTCCATAACGGGTGGTATATCAACCGCACTGCCTATCCCCGCATCCACTATAACGGGGACGGAAACCACCCTCTTTATAAATATGAGGTTGTAGGGGTTTTGGAGACCTAAACCCGAGCCAATAGGTGAAGCTAAGGGCATTACCGCGGCACAACCAACATCTTCAAACTTTTTGGCGTAAACGGGGTCGTCAAAGGTGTAGGGTAGGACTACAAACCCCTCCTTTACCAAAAACTTTGCAGCCTTTAAGGTTTCCTCCATGTCGGGTAGGAGGGTTTCCCTGTCCCCTATAACTTCCAGTTTTACCCAGTTTATGCCCGTGGCTTCCCTTGCGAGCATGGCGGTCTTTATGGCCTCCTCCGCGGTGTAACAGCCAGCGGTGTTTGGGAGTATCTGATACTTTTTTGGGTCTATGTAATCTAAGAGGTTCTCCCTGTTGGGGTCCGTAATATTTACCCTCCTTACCGCAACGGTTATCATCTCCGCACCGCTTGCCTCCAAAACCCTCCTGGTTTCCTCAAAGTCCTTAAACTTCCCCGAGCCTATTATTAACCTGCTTTTAAACTTCCTCCCCGCAATTTCCAGGTAATCGTCCTTTAAAAGATTTTCCCAGTCCATAAAGATTAAATTTATCACCTTTTTAGAGATAGGACAAGCCTTGCGTTAAACTTACCCTTACCAGTGTTATCCTTTGCCCTTAAAAGCTTAATCTCCCAACCCCGCCTTTCCAGTTCGTTTATTAGCAAAAAGAGTCTCCTGCTTTCAATACTACCAAAGTATATCTCTATTCCCTCCTCACCCCTTATAATTTTTTCGGGAAAGAGGGAAAGGGAGTTTAAAACCTTCCTCAGGCTTTCCTCGTTAAGTTTCCCCTTTCCCTTTACGTTTTTAAGCATAAACTCAACCTCCTTAAAACGTTTGTAGGTTCTGTTTAGCCTCTCCCTCAAAAGGCTAAACCTTTCATAGAGGAGCAGGTTTGCCAAAAAAAGGGCAAGGATTAAAAGGGTGTAAAGGAAGCCCTTCCTCATCCCCTATCCTTTAAAAGGGAGCAAACTTCCGAGAGGGCCTTGTAGGGGTTTTCCTCCTCCGTCTTCCAAAGGAATACGCTGTTTTGATGGAGTATGTATTTGGCCTTGGGTGAGTTGGGGTATTCCCTAACTATTACCAGGTCCAAGTTGAGTTTTGCCAAGGTCTTAGCTACCCCCTCCTCCTTACCCTTTAAGGGTAAAAGCTTAGGCCTCTTACCCCTTTGGTGGATTAAAACTTCTTTGGCTTCTTCAAAGCTCTTTGCTATTTTTCTACCCTCTTCCACCATAACACCTATTTTAAAGGGCCTCTTTATGGGCTCGTAATGGATTATAGCCATGTTTAGGTTCTCCACCTCTTCTAAGAGCCTCTTTTCCATCTCATCCACCAACCTATGCCCCCTTTCAAAGCTCTGGGAGTTTAGGACCAAGACCGCATCCAAGAAGTATTTCCCCCCCGCACTCCTTACCAACAGACTCTTAATTTCAACCACCTCCGGGTAGGAGAGTATTATCCTCCTTATATTGTTTATCACCTCCTCGTCCGCTGAAATGTCAAGGATTACACCTACCTGCTCCTTTAAGAGTTTAAAGGCGGTGTGGAGTATGAGGAAGCTAACCCCTAAGGCAAAAAACCCGTCGTAGTTGTGGCCAAAGCTGTTAAAGAGAAAGCTTATTAAGACCAAAAGGGAGCCCAGGGCATCGCTGAGGGTGTGGTAAGAGTCCGCAACGAGGGTTGGAGAGTTTAACCTTTTGCCCGCCCTCCTTTCAAGGAAAGAGAGGGTTAGGGAGGCCAAAAGGGAAACGGTTATTATAAGGATACCCACCTTTAAGTTACCCACCTCCACCCTCCTTTCAAAACTCCTCTTTGCTATCTCCACCCCCGCAAGGACCAAGAATATACCTATTAGGATTGCTCCCAGGTTTTCAAGCTTATAAAGGCCGTAGGGAAACCTTTCGTTCTTCTTTTCGGAAAACTTTATGGAAAGGTATGCCAACAAAGAGGCAAAACTATCGGACAGAGAATGGAGTGCTTCCGCGGTCAGGGAAAGGCTTCCCGTAACCTTTGCCCCTAAGAGCTTTAAGAGGGACAGGGTAAAGTTTATAAAAAAAGAGAGCAGAGCCCACCTTTCCTTACCCACTCAATTAAAATATAGTAATAATGAAAGGTTATTTGGAGTTCTTCGGCTTTAAGGACGACCCCTTTAAGATAACACCTGACCCCAAATACTTTTACCTAACCGAAACCCACGAAGAGGCCATAGGCACTTTAAGGTACTTGGTTGAATCGGAGGAGGGCTTTGCGGTAATCATAGGGGAGCCGGGAACGGGAAAGACCATAACCGTGAGGAAGTTTATAGACGAGATAGAGGGACAAATAAGGTATGCATACATCCTCTTTCCCAACCTAAAACCCGAGGAGCTCTTTAACACTATCTTAGAAGACTTTGGCATAAGGAACGTGGGCCAGTCCAAAAATGCCCTCTTTATAGCTTTAAGGGATTACCTTATAGAGATAAATAAAACTACCAAGGTTTTACTTATAATTGACGAGGCCCAAGACCTACCCGTAGAGACCCTGGAGGAGCTCAGACTCCTTTCCAACTTGGAAACAGAGGACAAAAAGCTACTCCAAATAATACTCCTGGGACAGCCCGAGCTGGAAGAGAAGATACGCTCAAGGCACTTGGAGCAGTTGAGCCAGAGGATAACACTGTGGGTAAAGCTGAGGCACTTGAAGGAGGAGGAGGTAAGGGACTACATTAATTTTAGGATAATGACCGCGGGTGGAAACGTAAAAGTAGAAAAGAAAGTTTATGAGCTCGTTTATAGGTATTCGGATGGAATACCGAGGTTAATAAACACCATAATGGAGAGGGCCCTGATGACCGCCTACCTGGACGAATCCGAAGAGATAAAGAGGGAGCACGTCCTAAGGGCGGTTGAAGTCCTAAACTTAAAGCCGAGGGAAAGTAAGAAAAGCTTAAAGCTTCCCATAAACCTACCCTTGGCCTCCCTATACCTATCCTCTTTGGCCCTATTTCTATCGGGCGTATTCCTTTACCTGGGGGGTTATAAAAGGGAAGGTTTTAAGGAGGTGAAGGTAAAACCTTTAAGGGGTGTAAGGTATGCAAGGGTTAGGTCCTACATGCTTAACGTAAGGGACAGGCCTTCAAGGGAAGGCTCAATAATTTACGTTTTAAACAGGGGGGAGAGGGTAATATTAACGAACCAAAGGGAAGGCCTCTGGCAAAAAATATACATAGACAGGGGAGATTTTAGGATAAGCGGTTGGGTAAATTTAAAGTATCTGGACTTTGAAAGATGAGGAAGCTCCTTTTTAGGTATTACTTCCTCTGGTCCATAATTTTTTTACTCATTCTATTGGATTATGGCCTATACAGGGGCATAAGCTTCCTAAGGGGAGAAATAAAAAGGAGTAGGAATGAGCTGAGGGAAGTTAAAAGCTTTTTAAAAAAGGCGAAAAAGCTTAAAAAGTTAGTAAAGGAATACAAAATAAAGAAGTTTAAGAGGGCTGAGGCCTTGGACTTAGTATTAAAGAGGGCAAACCTTTTCGTTAATAACTTTAATGGTAAGAAGGGGAAGTTAAAAGTGAATAAGGATTTGGTAGAAATAGAAGTTTATGGGACCCTTTATGGGATTTACAGGAAAAAACTTAAACAGTTTTTTGAAGCCATAAGCTCCCAGCCGCCCTTGGTGTATTTAGAAACCCTAAGCTTTGACGCAAAGACCTTAACCTTATCTTACAAGGTTAAAATATCTTTAAGGTTTATCTGAGTTTAAGGGTGGAAATGGAAACTATTGCAAGAAGTATGGAAAGAATCCACATCCTAACCACTATTTTGGGCTCGGGCAAACCTAAAAGCTCTAAGTGGTGGTGAAAGGGGGCCCTCTTGAAGAACCTCTTACCCTTTGTTGCCTTAAAGTAAATAATCTGAATTAAGACCGTTAAGGTTTCAAAGACGAATACCCCCCCCGCGATAGCAACCGCTATTTCCGATTTAATCAAAAGGGAGCATAGGCCCAAAACCGCTCCCACAGAAAGGGCACCCACATCCCCCATAAAGCTTTGGGCAGGATAGCAGTTAAACCACAAAAAACCCAAACCCGCACCTACCAGGAGGAAGCAAAAGACGGTTATTTCCCCCGCATAAGGAACGTAGGGTATTCCAAGGTACTTTGCTAAGAATTTGTGGCCCACCGCGTAGGCTATTACTCCCGTTGCGGTTGAGGTGGTAAGGATTGGTCCAAGGGCAAGGCCGTCAAGACCGTCGGTTAAATTAACCGCGTTGGAAAAGCTAACTATTACAAAAACCGCAAAGGGGATGTAAAAAAAACCCAGCTCCAAAGAAAGCTCCTTAAAGAGGGGAAAGTAGAGTCTGTGGTCTTGGTTTAAAAAGAACAAAAGGGTAGCTATAAGGGTTGAAAATAAGAGCTGTAAGGAGAACTTAACCTTTATGGATAAACCGTTCTTACTCTTTATCTTCAAGTAATCGTCTAAAAAGCCTATTAGGGCAAAGGATATTAGGGTAAATAGGATTAGGTATAAATAGGGTTGGTCCCACCTTAAAAGGAGTAAAGAGGTAAGGGATAGGGCCAGGACTATAACTAAGCCCCCCATGGTGGGGACGAACCTCTTCCTCTGATGGCCCTCGGGCGTATATTCCCTAACGTATCCCCCAAAGAGGTGCTGGAACCTTTTGAGCTTCTTAATAAAAAAAGGTGTAATAAGTAAAACTATTAAAAAGGCCAAAACCACCCCAAAGAGGGACCTAAAAGTTATGTATTTAAAAACGTTAAAGGCAAAAAAGTATTCCCTGAGTATAAAGCTCAGGTGGTAAAGCATGAGTTCCTGCTAAAAAGCCTATCAAGGACTATGCTTACGGCGTTCCTCACCGAAAGGTGATTCCAGTCCCCCGCACCTAAGATGGGCTCCAATACGTAGTCAAAGCTGAGGAGGAGGTCGGGGGGTATCCCATACCCCGTTCCAAAGATTAGTAAAAACTCTTTCTCCCTGTTCCCCTCTATTATCTTTCTCATCTCCTTAAAGCTAACCTGCCCTTTAAAACTCCTTGCGGTAGTTCCCACCAGTAAGGTTTCCCTACCTTTAAAATCTTCCAAAACCTCTTCAAGGTTATACCTTACCCTAACCAAGGAAACCACCTCCGCCCTGGTAGGATTCGCCCTCCTACCCTCCTCGGAGCTCCAATACTCTATCTGCCTCCTTATAATCTCCTGCTGGGCCTCCACGGGTTGAACTATGTAAAAACACTTTAACTCGTAAGCCCTAACGGGCCTTGCCACGTCGTGTAGGTCCATAGTGGTAAAGGAAGTTATTATTACCTCTCCCTCGGGTGAGAGGGCAGGGTAGTGGAGGAGGACCAAAGAAACGTTTTCATTTTTCATTCTTGGACTACGGTTGGAGATATGAAGATTAGGAGCTCCCTACTAATCTTTTGGTTGCTCTTTAAACCAAAGAGCCAACCAAGGAGGGGTATCCTGTGAAAGCCCGGTATCCCAGCGGAGGTAGAAGTGTTACTCCTTTCAAGGACACCCCCTATTACCACCACGTCCCCGTTATTCACTATGACCTTTGACTTTATCCTCTTTTCCGACATCACCGGGAAGGTTTGGGTGGTTCCACCCGCACTGGCCTTAATCTCCTGGGTTATGTTGGTCTTACTCAAAGATATGTCCAGGAGGACCTTTCCATTAGGAAGGAGGGTCGGGGTCACTTCAAGTTTTATGGGTATATTCTTATACTGGGCGGAAATAGAAGCCGTTCCCCCAGGGGAGTAGGTTACAGATATTATGGGGTATTGGATTGTGGTGGAAATGGTTGCCTTTTCCCCGTCTAAGGTAAATACGGTGGGCTTTGAAAGGTTTTTAGCCTTACCCACCCTTTCAAAGGCGGAGAGCCTAGTAGATAGGGCCTTTAAGTAGCTCCTACTGAAAACCCAGGTTAAGACCAGACCCGGTGTTCCCGATAGGCCGGGTGTGGGACTTAGCTGACCTCCAATTTCCGCATTCCCACCAACCCCCACCTCCCAAGCCTGAGGGACTTTCTGGGGAGTGAATTGGGCAAACCAATTTACACCAAGCTCCCTTAAAACGCTCTCTTCCACTTCAACAACTCTGGCCTCTATCTTTACCTGAACGGGGACCTCCGAGATTAGGTCCCTATACCTCTCCTTAATTCTATTTATCACATCCACGTAGTCCCTTACTATGATGACGTTTTTTAGTTTCCCCTGGGCCTTGCCCAAGGTTGAAAGGAGCCTAAGCTCCTGGGCCTTTAAACTTTCTATCTCTTTTTCTAACTTTGCCTGCTCCTGAGGGGGTAAGAACTTCTTCCTGTTTTCAAGCTCCTCTATCCTCCTCCTCAGCCTTGCTATGAGCTTTGTGGTCTCTGTGTCCGCACCTCCTCCCCCGGGGACGAAGACTTCACCTTCCTCCGAAAGGTAAGGGGCTATGAGTTTTTTAAACTCACCCACGGAGACGAACTTTAAGTAGAAGGTTTTTGTAATTATTGGCCTTTCGTAGCTAACCCTCTTTGAAAACCTCTCTATTGCCCTCTCTATCCTCTTTAAATCCCTTACGTCCGCGGTAACTATTATTGCGTTAAACTCGGGTGAGAGGCTAAGGTATATCTTCCTCCTTGCAACCCTCCTTATAAGATTTTCAACGGACCTAAGGGGGACGAACCTCTTTATGTAAAAAACCTTGGTCTCGTAATTTACCTCCGTTGCCTTCAACAGGAAGTTGTCAAGCTCCCTTGAAAGGACCTGAACGTTGGTGTAGGTATCCCTAACGTAGAGGACCTTCCTTACCTTGTCTATGACTACCTGTGCGGAGGGGCTAACCCTTTCCTTTAAAAATGCCTTTAAGTTTTTTATACCCTCTTCGTCCAGCATAGATATGTCCTTCCTTATCTCACCCGCCTTGGTTATCCTGTAAAAGTTCCTCTCCTTTACCGCTATAAGGTTGTATTCCCTGAGCAAAAAGTTTATAAAGCTGTCAAGCTCAACGGGATTTTCTATCTTTAAGGTTGTTTCCCTTTGTAGCTCCTTTTCCACGGATGGGTCTATGAAGAAGTTCTTCTTGGACAACCTTGAAAGAATTTCTATGAGCTCCTTTAACTTTATGTCCTTTACGTATATTTCATACAGGTAAGTTTGTCCAAAGGTAAGGGAAAGGAAGAGGAAAAGGATTAAAAACCTCATTCCCCTAACCCCCTCTTTATGTCTTCAATCACCTCCTTACTCACCCTCTTTAAGACTACACCCCTCTTTTCCTTTAAAACCAAGTAGTATAAGAACTTATTCCCCCTCTTTAAGACTATATAGCCCATGGTGTTTTCATAGCTCAAGAAGGGACTTTGGCCCAAGGCAAGACCTAAAAGCATTAATATTAAAGAAACTAACCTGACCATCACCTCCACATTAAATAGTATAACCTAAGGTCCGCCCTCTCGGTCTGCCCCTTCCTTTCAAACTTAATACCCTGGGGGTAGGAGACGAGCTCTTCCTTTAAATCCTTTAAGAAGTTAATAATCCTATTAAAGGGTGCGGAGACCCCTAAGGTAATCTCGCCCCTGTAAAGATTTACCCTTACGCTACCGTTGCTCCCCTCAACTACTACCTTTTCACCCCCCTCCTCTTTCAGGGAGTAGGTTGTTGCCTTTATACTACCCCAGTTTATGTATTCAATCTTGACCCCATTCTTCTTGGAGCTCTCCTCTAAAAAGTCTAAGGTTTTACCCACCTCCTCCCTGGTCAAAATCTTTCCTATCTCTTGACTCAGCTTCTTCCTCTCCTCCTCCACCGCCTTTAATTCCCTTTGGAGCTGAGCCCTCAGGACTTTTAGCTTCTGGGGTTGAAGTTGTAAGGTAAGTAGCTTAATCCTACCTTTTAGGTCCTCCCTCTCCTTTTCAAGCTTTTTTATACTCTCGTTTAGGGGGGTAAGGAGGAAGCTCCAAAGTAGGTATGCAAAGGCGAGGGGAAGACCACCCGCTATTAAATACTTTTGCCATAAGGGTAATACCTCCCACTGCCTCTTTAACTCTTCCATCTTTTCAGCTTAGCTCCCTTCCTCCTCTGCTCCAACCTCTTTTCCTTTAACTTCCTCAGTTGCCTTTCAATTTCATCCAAGACTTTGTCTATGGCACTAAAAACGTCCGTTCCCTCCTCGTAGGCGTGGAGCTTCCCTCCGTTAGGGGTTTTAAGTTTTATATCTACATCCACCCTAAATACGGTGGGCCTACTACCTCCTCCGTAATCCCTCTGCCTCTCCCTTACGCTGGAAAGGGTAAAGAGGACATCCACCTGGTCCTGAGAAAACTCCCTAAGGTAGCGGGAAAGCTTTGAAAACTTCTTCTCAACGAACTCCTTAATGGCTGGACTGATGTCAATATCCTTCCCTATGAACTCAAACCTCATAACTCTAAATTATAGCACCTCAGTCAAAGACTAAGCCTCCCCTTAAAAGGTGCCCCAAAAGTCCCGTCATCTTTAAATAAACCTTGTCAAACTCTAAGATGAAGAATTCACCCTCCTTCCTTAAAGACCTTTCAACGATTTGCACCTCCTTGGAAAGGTGCCTTATCCTCTTTAAAAAGGCCTTTGCGTTTTCTTCCCTCCTAAACCTACACCTAAAAGTCCTATAAACCTTCCCCTCCCTTTTAAAGAGCTCTATGGCCTCCCTAAGACCTTCAACGAAGGCCTTACCTAACTCCTTAGAAACTTCCCCGTAGCCTCCCTCCAAACCCTCCTCCTCCAAAAAGAGAACCGCCCTCAAAATCCTGTTGGTGTAGTATTCGGGGGGTAGGGAGAGCATGTTAAAGGAGGTTACCTTTATGTCGTTTAAGTTTGCCCTACTGGTTATATACTTTGCCCTTTTCCCCTCCTCACCCTCCTCTTTAAAGACCACCCCCTCCTTACCCTCCCTCTCAAGCCTTAAAAGGAGCTCCTTCAATAGCTTATAATCTTTAAGGCTAAACCTACCGTAAATTTCAACCGAAGGTAAGGAGTATTCTTTAAGGAGTCTTAGCTTTTCAGAGTAAGGTAAGAAGCTACTTTTGTTCTTTTCCATCACGTCAAAGACGAAGAAATTAACGTCCTCCTTAACGTAGGGGGGGTGCTCTTCTATGTAGGGGTTTTCTGGGCCTGCAACCTCCGCACACAAAACTAAGTTGGGGTTTTCTTTAAAAAATTCTAAGGGTATAAAGTCCAAAACCCTGTCACCCGTAAAGGGGCAGAGGAAACCACCCCTGGTTAGAGCATAGACCTTACCCCCATGGTAAAAAATCCTTACGTTGTAACCGTCCACCTTCTCCTCAACGAAGAAATCCCCCTTAAAGTGCTCCCTGAGTCCCTCCTTTAAGTAAAGGATTCTACCTATGTGGGGATATCCGTAGATTACAAAGTCCTTAAAGACTACCGTTCCCCTCGCAAAGCCCTTAAAGTCCTCTGAAAACCTAAAATAGTTAAGGCCCAAAAATTTCTCCTCCCTCACCTTGCCGAGCTCCAAGCCCTCCCTTAAAACCTTAAAGACTTCCATACCTAATTAGTATGCTAAAATTCCTTTAAATGGGTAAGTATTTCCTGCTCTTGGCGGTCCTTGACGTTGGCCTTGGCGGTAGCTTTGCCCTCCTGATAGCCCTGTTAAGAACTCCCTTCATCTACAAATACCTACCCCAGGATTACTTTTACAGTGCATTAGTGGGACACGTAGTTTTAGCCCTCTTCTTTTCCTTTTTAAACTTTTTAATCTTTCTATTCTACGAAAAGTTAAAGCTTAGTTTTTCAAAACTTGAATTTACTTTATCCCTTTTAGGCTCCCTTTTAGTATTTCTTTCCGCACTTTTTAGGTTAGGTAAGCCCCTATTTAACAACTATATTCCAACGATAGTTAGTCCCGTTTTCTTTTTAGGCCTATTTTTTATGCTCCTTTGCCTCTTTTTAGTATCTTTTAGAGCCATTTTAAACCTAAAAAATTCATATTTACCAGAATTTGAAAGAAAACTTATTTTAATTTCCTCTATAAACTCCCTTTTATTTCCTATAACTTTACTAATTTCCCTTTTTTTCGTAAAAGGAGATTATCCCTCCTTAACTTACTTTGAAAACCTCTTTTGGATACCTGGACACACCCACCAGTTCATAAACGCCTGTCTTTTACTCTTGACTTGGAAGAATTTACTGAATAGGGAGCTTAAAGCCTCCCCCCTCCTATACCACCTCCTAATCTTTCCCTTAATTTACCTATTTTTGCCCCCCTTCTTCCCCTCAAAGGACGTAAGTTTATACCTCATAACCACGGTGGGCTACGGCTTGGGTATAGGCCTTCCCACCTACTACTACCTCTTTAAAATGTTAAGGTATAGCCTTTCTTCCCCTTACCTACTCCTTTCCCTAATCCTTTATGCACTCTCAGCGGGCGCTGGATATTTACTGGGCTTTTCCCAGGATTTGAGAGTCCCCGCCCACTACCACGGGGTAATAGCGAGCATACTCTTGGCTTTGATGGGGAATACCTTTTACTACTTAAAGTTAAAGGAGGGTAAGCTCTTAAAGGCTCAACCTTACCTTTACGGTTTAGGTATGCTCCTCTTTGTATTTTCCCTATTCTGGTCGGGTTTCTTTGGGGCACCGAGGAAGGTTGCGGGGGTTTCCTATGCCCACAGCTTAAAGCTTATTGTCTTTTTATCTTTAATGGGTTTGGGCTCAGTTCTGGCGGTTTTAGGGGGGGTAGTTTTCGTATTCTTGGCCTTAAAGGGCTTGACCGGAGAAATCTTTGGGAATAAATTAATAAGTAGTCCCGCAACGGGACGGGGTGAATCCCCCAGGCCCGAAAGGGAGCAAGGGTAAGCCCTAAGTCCCGGGTGCGGGACCTAACCTTAAACCAGGTATCCAAAGAATCTTCTAACCTTCCTTATTAGGTCTTCGTTAAAGGAGGCTTCAAGGAGGCAGTCTCCCCTCTGGGAGTAGGCTAAAACTTCCCCGAAGGGGGAAACTATTAAGGAATTACCCGCAAAGTCCTTACCCAAGAAACTGCCCCAAGTGTCTGAGACCAACAGGTAGCTTTGGAGTTCAACAGCCCGTGCTAAGGAAAGGTAATAGAGGTGTCTTTCCCTCTCCTTCCCCCACTGGGCTGGAACTAAAACCAGATTTACCCTCTCTTCTAAAAGTTTTAAAACTAAATCCGTAAATCTTAGCTCAAAGCATATTAATATTCCAACCTTACCAAACCTTTTAGAGTGAAAAATTTTAAATTCCCCTTCAACGAAGTGCTCCTTTTCTTCCTTAAAGAGCCTCAGCTTTGACCTCTTTCCTAAAATCTCTCCATCTTCTAAAAGGTAGCAAGTGTTTTTTAGTCCCCCTTCCTCTTCTACTATATTTACACAAAGGG
>WFPT01000167.1 GCA_015487365.1 Aquificaceae bacterium | reverse complement strand
CTATAACTCTGGTCCTATCGTTTAGGTAAAGGGTCCCCACCTTCCAGCTCTTTTCCATACTTTTAATTTTATCTCCAATTTTATCTGATAAAGGTCATAAAAATTTTGGTTTAGATTAAATATTTAGAGGAATGTCGGAGTTTTTGGCGGTAGCATTAGGTGGAGCAATAGGGGCTGGTTTGCGTTTTCTTCTGTCCGAAATAATCCCTAAAAAGTTTTTGGCGACCCTAACGGTAAATCTTCTGGGCTCCTTTGCCATAGGTTTGTTGTATGCACTCTTGGTAGAAGAGTTGAAAATACCAACTCCCTTTAAGGTCTTTCTTATTACCGGCTTTTTGGGAGGCTTTACCACCTTTTCTACCTTTGCCTACGAAAGCTCACACCTTATACTCTCAAAGAACCTAAAAGGTTTCCTCCTTTACTTTTTAACCACTAACTTTGTGGGGATTTTAGCGGTTTTAATAGGTTATAGTGTAGGTGAAAAATTTAAGTTATGACCCAAGATAAGTTTTTAGGTGCGGTCCTTGGAGGAATACTGGGAGATGCCTTAGGTAAGGGAGTTGAGGAAGTAAGCAGGGAGGAAGTTTTAAAATTTTACTCAAAAGAGCCTAAGGGTTTTTACCCTCCCCATCCAAAAAGTCCAGCTTATGGACAACTTCCAGAGGAGTATTCGGGAGAAAGCCAAATCGTTTTAATACTCTTAGACAGTCTTTTGGAAAGGAAGAGGTTAGACCCTTATGATTTTTTAAACCGCCTGATAGACTGGTATGAAAGGGAGGAGACCCACCGCTCCCCTGACCCAATACTTTTAACTTCCCTCTCCTACCTTTCGGTGGGTTTGGACCCTTCCCGCTTTGGAATAAGGGCCTATTCGGTTGAAGGAATTCTTAGGTCCGTAATGGTTTCCCTCTTTCACTTTAAGGAGCCAGAGGTTGCAGTAGAGGGTGCAAAGCTTATGGTAGGCCTAACCCACAGGAGTAGGGAAATGGAAGAGGCAACGAAGATTTACACCCTCCTCCTTTGCTCTTTACTAAATGAGGACTTTGACTTACCCAAAGAAAGGCAAGAGCTCCTTAAATATTTAAAGAGCAACTTGGAATTGGGAGAATCTAAAAAAATCTTTGAAAACTTGGAAAAGCTCTTAAAAGAGGGTGCATCCCTTGAAGAAGCCACAAGGAATTTAGGGAACGGGACCTACGTATTTCAGTCCTTACCCTTGTCCTTGTTCATATTCCTTAAAAACTTAGAAAGGCCAAGGGAAGGTTTAAACCTTGCGGTAAATTCTTACGGACAAGTGGGGGGAGATACGGACTCCATTGGCTTTTTGGTAGGCTCTATGTTTGGAAGCCTTTACGGTTTTAAAGTCTTTAAGGGTTTGGTGGAGAAGGTAGAAGACTACCAAATTGTAAAAGAAAAGGTAAAAAAGCTTCACTCCTTGGTATGCCCAGAGTCCTTTTAATAAGGTTTTCCTCCTTGGGAGATGTAGCCTTGACCTCCGCCCTAATAGAGCCCCTCCTTGAAAAGGGTTATGAAGTTTCCCTCCTAAGTTTTTACCCTTTTTGTGAAATCTTTAAAGAGGACGAGCGCATAAAGGTCCATTGCATAAGGAAGGAAAACTACTTAAAGGAATTTTTAAAACTACCAGACTTTGACTACTACTTGGACCTCCACAAGAATACCAAAAGCTTCCTTTTAAGGTTTATAAAAAAGGGAAACTGGATAAGTTATAAAAAGGAAACTTTGAGGAGGAGGCTAAGCCTTTACTTTAAAAAATTCAGAAGGCCCTACTCGGTAGTCCTCTCTTACTTAGAAACCCTAAAACCCCTGAATGCTTACAGGTTCTCCCTACCAAAGATAAAACTAAATGAAGAAAGGCTTAACAGGTGGAGGGAAAGGTTGGGAGAGGACTACATAGCCTTGGGTATAGGTGCAAGGTATAAAAAGAAGGAATATCCTTACTTTAAGGAAGTTTCTAAGATTTTGTCCAAGGAAGGCTTTAAGGTCGTAATCCTTGGGAGTGGAAAAGAGTGTGAGAGGGCAAAGGAGATGGTAGGAATAAACCTATGTGGGAAGACGAGCCTTTTAGATGCTATGGCCGTAATTAAAAACGCAAGAATTTTTGTAGGGAACGACTCGGGACTACTACACCTTGCAAGGTGTGTAAGGACAAAAGCGGTCCAAATCTATGGAGGGACCCATCCAACCTTAGGTTTTTCCCTCTTTGAAGAAGAAGGAAAAGTTTTGGTAAAAAACTTAGACTGTCAGCCATGCTCTTTACACGGAGAGGGAAAGTGTAAGTTTAAAAATTACAAATGTTTAGAAATTCCTCCCGAGGAGGTAGTAAAAGCTTGTCTGGAATCGTTGTAATTGGAGGAGAGACCGCGGTAGGTAAGTCAGACTTTGCCTGTAAGTTGGCAAAAAGGATTAACGGAGAAATAATAAGTGCGGACTCTATGTGCGTTTATAAGGAGATGAACATAGGGAATGCAAAGCCCTTAGGGTGCATGAAGGAGGTAAAACATTACTTGGTGGGTGTAGTTAGTGCCTTAGATTACTTTGACGCAAAAATTTTTACAGAGCTTGCCAAAAAATCTTATGAAGAGATTTTAAAAAAAGGTAAGGTCCCCCTCTTGGTGGGGGGAAGCTACTTATACATAAAGGCCTTCCTCTACGGCCTTGCCCAAACACCAAAACCCGACTGGAAATTGAGAAAAAGGCTTTACTCGGTAGCCCAAAGGAAAGGCAATGAATACCTATACAAAGTATTAAGGGCGATAGACAAAGAATACGCAAAGAAGATATCCCCAAGGGATTTAAGGAGGATAGTTAGAGCCTTGGAAGTTTTTATAAACTCAGGGAGAAGGTTTTCCTCCTTCCACAACTGGAACAAACCCCTATACCCTTATGTGGGTATATACCTTACAAGGGAAAAAGAGGACCTAAAAAGGAGAATAGAGGATAGATTAAAGGGTATGTTAAGGGATGGCCTTTTAAGGGAACTGGAAGAGCTGATGAACATGGGCTTTGAAAGGGTCCTAACCTCACCTCAGGCCATAAACTATAAGGAGTTTATACCTTACCTTAAAGGAGAAAAGGGATTTTTAGAATGCTACAGAGAGGCGGTAAAAAATACGATAGAATATGCAAAAAGGCAAAGAAGGTGGTTTTCAAAACAAAACTGGCACAGGATAAACCTTTCAGAAGTTAGCGAAGAGGAGGCCCTTGAGGAGGTGATTGGTATTGTTAGAAGGTTTATCAGACCAGAGTAGGCCTTAAT
>WFPT01000166.1 GCA_015487365.1 Aquificaceae bacterium | reverse complement strand
TCCTCACCCTCCCCCATGATGGCTTTGTATTCCCTTTCCAAAAAGTTTGAAAGCTCTTCCTTCCCGTAATAGTCCAGCTCCATAGTTAAGAAACAAAAGTCGTTCAGGTGGTCCAAGCATCTAAACCTTTCGTTAAATTCTATACAGTCAAAGATGCAAACTTTATCCTTAAAAAGGGCTACGTGCTCTAACCTTATGTCTCCGTGCCCGTCTATAACCTTTCCCTCCTCAACCCTCCTTTTAAAAACCTGCCCGTGCTTTGAGTAAAACTTCTCCGTCCTACTTTTTATAAATTCGTAATCTTCCCTTGAAAGGGTTACACCTATGAACTTTTCAGTTTGTAGGAAGTTTTCATCGGTGTTTTGCTTCATAACTTCCAGTTTTCCAAATTCTGGTCTCCTCTCCGCCTTTGAGTAAAACTCCTTTAACTTAAAAAGTATTCTCCTTAAATCCTCTTCCGAGACCCTATCCAACCTGTTTATGAGAAGCTCCTCCTCCCTTATCCTCTTCATCTTAACCGCATACTCAACTACGTTCGTATCATCTTCAACCCTATACCCTCCGTTTGTTTTACTTATGGGGACTACCCCTAAGTAGATGTCCTCACAGAGCCTCCTGTTTAAATAAACTTCCCTCTGGCAGAAGTGCTTCCTCTTTTCCAAGGTGGAGTAGTCAAGGAAGCCAAAATTTACGGGCTTTTTTATCTTATAGACCACGTCTTCAAGGAGTATTACAAAGGAGGTGTGGGTTTGCCTCAGCTCACCCTTTAAGCTTTCAAGGAGGTAGTTTATTAAATCCATCAGTCTAAGCGGTAAATTATCCTGCCCCTCGTTAAATCGTAGGGGGAGAGCTCCACCTTAACCCTGTCTCCTGGAAGGAGCCTTATAAAGTTTATCCTCATCTTCCCCGAAACGTGCGCTAAAACCGTATGGCCCGTGTCCAGTTTTACCCTGAACATAGCATTAGGCAGGGCTTCCTCTATTACCCCTTCAAGGACTATCCCCTTTTCCTTCTTCTTCTCCTCCCTCTTCTTCTTAGCCATCCTTAAACTCCGTTAAAACTTCACAGCCCTCCTTTACGACCGCCACCGTATACTCGTAGTGGGCGGACAGGGAGTTGTCCTTGGTGACTATGGACCAGCCGTCCTTGCCGTCTATTACCTCCTCCGTTCCCAAGGAGAACATGGGTTCAATGGCCAAAACCATCCCTCTTTTTAATTTTACATCCTTTTCCAAATCTTTCAAGTTGTTGGGTATGAAGGGCTCCTCATGAACCCTCCTCCCTATTCCGTGTCCCCCCAAGTTTCTTACCGCATAGACCCCAAATTCCTCCGCGGTTTCGTTTATAACCCTGGTTATATCGCTCAAACGGGCCCCGGGTCTTATGACTTTTACCGCCCTCTTTAAGGCGGTTTTGGTAGCCTCCATAAGTCTCTTTACATCCTCTGGAGGCTCCTTGCCCACAAAGACCGTAGGGGCTCCGTCTCCACAGAAGTTTCCCTTCCTAACCCCAAAGTCTAAACTGATTAGGTCTCCCTCCTTTATCCTGTATTCTTTGCTGGGCATCCCATGAACCACAACAGAATTTACGGAAACGCAGAGGGCGAAGGGGTAGCTATTTTTTGAAAAGCTGGGTTTGTAGTTTAAAAAGGCGGGCACAGCTCCCAGTCTTTTGGTCTCTTCCCTTGCCAAAACTTCCAGCTCGTAGGTGGTGATACCTTCTTTTATAAAACCTTTTAGCTTTTGTAAAACCTTTACCACCACTTCGCAGGCCTCCCTTATCCTTTCTATTTCCCTTCTGGAATACCTCCTTATCATCACTCGTTCCTCAGAAGGGTTGCGGGTTTTTCCCTTGAAATGTTCCTTGCGGGTAGGTAGCTGGAAATTAGGGAAAGGATTATGGTCCCAAGGAATGTTAAGAGGAAGTCTCTAACCTGCACGTAGCAGGGGATATAGCTCATCATATAAACTTCCCTTGGGACCCTTATGAGCTTGTATTCGTTTATAAAAAAGGAAAGGATTAGGGCCAAGGTGGAGCCCAACGTAAAGCCCACCAAACCCAAGGTTAAACCCATAAAAAGGAATATGGTCAGGACTCCCCTCTCCTCCAAACCAAAGACCCTCAAGACCGCCACCTCTTTTACCTTCTCCTTGGCCTTCATAAAGAGGAGGCTCGTGATGTTAAAGGAAGCTATGACCACCATTAGGAACAAAACGGTAAAGAGTCCTAACCTTTCAAGTTCTAAGGCGTTAAAGAGGGAAGAGTTTAGGTCTATCCAGGAGTTTATGAGGGCCTTGCCCCTTAGCTTTTTTAAAAGTCTTTCCTTTACCCTCTGGGCTGAGTAGGGCTCTTTTAGGTATGCTTCAACCCCTAATATGTAAAAGGAGTCTTTAAAGAGCTTTTTTGCCAGCTCCCTCTTTAAATATACGACCGAGTAGTCCTGCTCAAAGGTCCCAGTGTAAAAAAAGCCGCTTACCTTAACCCTTTCAACCCTCGGCACAAAGCCCAAGGGAGTCTCCTCCCCAAAGGGGGCAACGAGTTGAACCTCCGAGCCCTCCTTTAAAG
>WFPT01000165.1 GCA_015487365.1 Aquificaceae bacterium | reverse complement strand
GGACAAAGGAGGTGGTGTAGGCCCCAAGGATAACCCCAAAGCCCCCCCCAAGGGTTAGGTCCCTTAAAAGAACTAAATCTACATTACCCAAGAGTAAATGGCTAATCCCCCCAAAGAGGGAAACTACAAAGCCGTAAATTAAGGAGGTCCCTATGGCCCTTTTAACATCAAGGTTTAGTAAAGACAAAAGCAAGGTCTGGATTAAAACCCCCGAGCCGATGGAGGACAAACCCACCTCAAAGGAAACCAGGAAGGAGCCAAGGGTTATTAGGACACTCCTACCCCTCCTTAAATTGACTTCCACCCTTCCAAGGAGGTTTAAAAGGGATGAGATTACAACTATAAGGCCCAAGAGTAAAAAGAGGAGCCTCTCGTTTAAAGATAGGTAGGGTAGAAGGTTTGAACCTAAGATTACCCCCAAGACACCGGAAGGTATTAGGAGTCCCAAAACTTTAACCTCGTATTGGCCCTTTAAGAGGTAGAGGAAACTTGAAAGGAACTTTACCGCCAAGGAAAAGAGGAGGGAGGTTCCAACCGCATCCTTGGGCTCTAAGGAGAATAAAAAGATTAAAAGGGGGGTGGTTAAAACACCTCCCCCTATGCCGGAAACCCCTATCAGGTATGCCAGGAAGAAGCCCAGGAGGAAGCTCATCCTTCTTTGTGAAAGGTGTGTATCCCACACTCTAACTTCTTCCCTCCCCACCTACCTGACCTTGGGTCGTTGGGGTCCTTGGGTTTTTGGGTGCAAACCTTACAGCCTATGGAGGTATAGCCCTCATCGTATAGGGAAAGGTAGGGTATTGAATGGGCCCTCTGGTAGCTCCAAACCTCCTTGTAAGTCCAATCGCACAGGGGATTGAGCTTTAAAATTTCCTTACCAGAGGGTAACCTTATGAGCTCCTTAGGTTGAAGGTTTCTCCTAGTTGGAGACTGCTCCCTCCTAAGGCCCGTTATCCAGACCTCATAGTTTTCTAAACTTTTTAGTAAGGGCATAACCTTCCTCATTTTACAGCAAAGGTCTGGGTTTTTCTCATAGAGCTTCCCATACTTTCTTTCAAATTCTTGCACCGAAAGCTCAGGCTTTGCCAGTATTAGCTTAAAGCCCCAGTCCCTTTTAAGTTTTTCCATGTAGCTATAAACTTCTTCAAAGTGGTAACCCGTGTCTAAAAAGAGAACGTCAAAGCTAAGGTTTTCCTTCAAGAGCATATGAAGGAGAACCACGTCATCAATTTGGAAACTGCAAGTAAAAACTGTCCTTTTGCCCTTTGCTTCCCTTAATACTTCCATCATTTTACCTCCTCCTTATGGTTATTACGTAGTTTCCGTTTTCCCTATCTATGCTTATTACGTCGTGCCCCTTGTCCCTCAAACTCTTTGGAACGCTCCTTAAAGACTCCTCGTCGTCTATTATCAGGACCAGAAGAGAGCCAACGGGTAAGCTCTTTAACCTCTGTAAGGCCATAGCGTAGTTGTAAGGACAACCTACTCCCCTTAAATCAAGAACCTCTTTAACCTTCTCCCCTTCCCCCTTAACCTTCTCTTCGCTCTCCTTCCTTAACTTCTGGTATGCCAACTCGCATTCCTTTAAAAACTCTTCAACCTCCCTAAGTTTTAGGCTCTTACCCTCTAAGAGGGGTAAGAACCTTTCACCTATTAACTTCCTACCAACCACCTGCTCCACAAACTTTTCCCTTGCAAACTTACCCTCCGCCTTTACCCCAAAGGGGACCAGTAGGGCCTGGCAGAGGACTTCCACGGCTTTGTTCATGTAAAAGTTAGCCCTTTCATTTTCTAAGGCACAAAGGTGAGTTCTGGCCTGATTTAACAGCTTTTTTGCCCTCTCTATACCACTTTCCACCATGTTTGCCACTATGCCCGCGCACTCCCCAACCCCAACGTCCGCTAAGCTAAATTCCCTATCGGAGCCAATATCTTTAAAGTAGTCAATTCCTTCAAAGGTCCCTTCAAAATCCTTTAAAACTTCCCTAAGTCTCTCCCAGTTTTTATCAACAAACTCCCTAAAATCTTTAAAGTTTGCCTTTTCCCTTTCGTAAAGGTTTAGGATTAGCTTTAAGGCGGAGGGGACGTTCCTTGCGGGTATCTTTGCAATCCTCCTACCCACCTCCTCCTTACCTCCACCTAAGACCAGAAAGTAAAAGGGGGCGGGCTTTCCGTTAATCCTCTTGGCTACCCCGTAAAGGCCTATATCCTTTATGGGATGGTGGCCACAGGCGTTGGGGCAACCACTTATACCTACTTCCAAGGAGGTTTTTAAGCTTTCCTTTAAAACTTCATATAGGGCCCTGGTTGAGGTTATTCCCAGGGAGCAGGTTTCCGTTCCAGGACAGACCACACCCCTCAAACTTACCTCCTCCAAGTTAAGCTCCTTAATCCTATTTAAAACCTCCCTAAGCTCTTCCCCCTTAACCCCTAAGAGTATTATGTTCTGAAACTGTGTATTCCTTACCTTTAAGTTAAATTCTTTGGCTATTTGGGCAATT
>WFPT01000164.1 GCA_015487365.1 Aquificaceae bacterium | reverse complement strand
TACTTGGAGAGGGCAAAAAAGTTTTTGGAAGAGTTTAGGGGTGAGGACTTGGTCTTTCCGGTGGTTTGTCCCCATGCGGTCTATACCTGCTCGGAAAAAACCCTCCTTAAAGCCTACGAGCTCTCCAAGGAGTATGAAACCCTCTTACACATACACGTTAGTGAAACCAAAACGGAGGTGGAGCAAACCTTAAAGGAAAAGGGTAAAAGACCAGTGGAGCTCTTGGAAAGCCTTGGAATTTTGGACGAAAACTCCCTTCTGGCCCACTGTGTCCATTTAACGGAGGAGGAGTTTGAACTTATAAAGGAAAGGAGGGCGAAGGTTGCCCACTGCCCCGAAAGCAACTTAAAGCTTTCTTCGGGCATAGCAAACCTCCCAAAATTCTTGGAAAAGGGAATCTTGGTGGGTTTGGGAACCGATGGCTCCGCATCCAACGACGATTTAAGTATATTGGGGGAGATGAGGACCTGTGCCCTAATTCACAAGGGAAAGTATGGGGCAAGCTCGGTGAGGGCGGAAGATATTTTTAGGCTGGCTACCGAAAACGGCTACAAGATATGTAACTTAAAGGGGGGTAAGGTTGAGGAGGGTTATCTTGCGGACCTTTTGGTGATTGACCCTAAAAGGCCCAACCTTCAACCCCTCTACGACCCCCTATCTCAGCTTGTCTATTCTTCCAACGAAAGCAACATAAGGGCGGTCCTCTGCAACGGTAAAGTCCTGATGGAAGAGGGGGAGCTTAAAACCTTAGACCTTGAAAGGGTCCTGTATGAAGCAAAAACCTGGAAGGAAAGAGTTTTAGAATGTTTAAGAGAGTCCTGATAGCCAACCGCGGTGAAATAGCCCTGAGGGCCCTGAGGACTTGCAAGGAGCTTGGAATAGAAACGGTCTTAATATATTCAGAGGCGGACAAAAACTCACTGCCCGTGATGCTCTCAGATGAGGCGGTTTGCGTTGGTCCCCCCGAGCCCCAAAGGAGTTATTTAAACATACCCCAAATAATGGCGGTTGCAGAACTAAAAAAGGTGGATGCCCTCTACCCGGGCTACGGCTTTTTGGCGGAAAATCCTAAGTTTGCAAGGATTGTTAAAGAAAGTGGGATAAAGTTTATCGGACCCCCAGCCGAAGTTTTAGAGCTCATAGGGGACAAAGTTAGGGCAAGGAAGGTAGCAAAGGAGTTGGGAATTCCTACCGTTCCAGGAAGTGACAGGCCCGTTTCCTTTGAAGAGGCCTTAGAAGTTGCAAGGGAAATAGGCTACCCGATAGTCTTAAAGTCCGCGGGAGGAGGGGGAGGTAGGGGTATAAGGATAATAAGGGATGAGAGGGAGTTGAGGGAAAAGTTTTCAATAGCGGTCAGTGAATCTGAGGCCTTCTTTAAGGACCCAAGGCTTTATATAGAAAAATACATAATTAACCCCAAGCACATAGAAGTTCAGATCCTCTGCGATTACTTTGGAAACGTCGTTAGCTTGGGGGAAAGGGAGTGCTCCATACAGAGGAGACACCAGAAGGTGATAGAGGAGGCACCCTCCTGTGCCCTTGATGAGGAGATGAGGAAGAGGGTGGAGGGCTATGCGGTAAAGTTTGTAAAGGAAATAGGTTTTGTGGGTGCTGGGACGGTTGAATTCCTCCTGGACGACGAAGGAAATTTTTACTTTATAGAGATGAACGGGAGGATACAGGTGGAGCACCCCGTCAGTGAGGTGATAACGGGGGTTGATATAGTAAAGTGGCAGTTTTTAATAGAAGGTGGGGAAAAGCTGAAAGTAAAACCCAAGAGGGAAGGTGTAGCCTTAGAAATGAGGATAAACGCGGAGGACCCAGAGACCTTTAAACCCTCCCCCGGTAAAGTGGAAAGGTTGGTCCTACCCGGTGGCTTTGGTGTGAGGGTTGACAGTCACCTCTACCAGGGCTACGAGGTTCCACCCTATTACGATTCCCTATTGGCAAAGGTAATAGTTTGGGCCCAAAACAGGCAAGAGCTCATAACGAGGGCTTTAAGGGCCTTAGAGGAAACCCTTATAGAAGGTCAAGGCCTAAAAACC
The DNA here is from genome assembly GCA_015487365.1 of Aquificaceae bacterium. Classification (GTDB taxonomy): domain Bacteria; phylum Aquificota; class Aquificia; order Aquificales; family Aquificaceae; genus S012-77. Next base: position 1,196 of record WFPT01000164.1, on the reverse strand, counting down.
AACAGGGAATTTTTGAGGAGGGTTTTAAACTCCAAAGAGTTTAAGGAAGGAAAGCACCACACCCACTTTGTGGAGGAGCTCCTGATATGAGGATAGAAAGGCTAACCCTGGAAAACTTTGGAATATTTAGGGGGAAACACTCGGTTGATTTTTCCAAGTTAAAGTTTTTCCTCATAAAGGGGCCTACGGGTGCTGGGAAATCAACCCTCATAGATGCCATAATCTTTGGCCTATACGGAAAGGTTCCAAGGCACGGCAACCTGGAAGCGGGGAGGATAAGGGACATGGTCATAACCAAGGGGGAGAGGAGTGCTAAGGTAACCTTAGACTTTACCTTTAATGGGAACAGATACAGGGCGGAATGGCTCCTTTCTAAAAATCTGACCGACGTAAGGCTTACAAAGAACGGCTACAGACTTAGGGTAAATGTAAAGAGTATGGAAAAGGTTATAGCCCAGGAGCTCGGTATAGACTATAAGAACTTTATAAAAACCATCTGCATACCCCAGGGGAGGTTTTCAGAAATACTTTCAACCAAGGGGGAAAACGTTGAAATGCTCTTAAAGCTCTTTGGAATAGAGGAAAAATTGCAGGAGCTAAGGGATAGGGTAAAGGAGGAGTTGGAAAGAATAAAGGCAAGGCTAAATCAGGTGGAGGGGAGACTAATCCAGCTAGGGGATAAAAACTACGAGCTCTTAGAGGAAAAGGAGGGGGAGCTAAAAAGTTTAAAAGCTAAGAGGGAGGAGTTGGAGGAAAAAAAGAGGGAGCTGGAAAATAGGGTTGATGTTTATAAAAAGAGGAAGGAGTTGGAGGAGGAGCTGAAAAAGCTTGAAAGTGAAAGGGGGAGCTTAGAAAGCTCAAAGGAAGAAATAAGAAAAAAGGAGGAAGAGTTAAAGCTCCTTGAAAGGCTATTACCTTTTAAAGGGGACTGGGAAAGGCTCGTTAAGGTAAAAAGGGAAAAGCTCTTAAAGGAAGGGGAGCTTAAAAAGCTAAAAGGCCTTGTAAGGGAGGAAAAAAGCAAGGAGGAGTTAAGCAAATACTTAGAAAGATTAAAGGATGAGTTATCCATCCTAACGGCTAAGGAGGGGAGCGTTAAAAGGTATAGGGAATTAAGGAAGGAGCTTCAAGATTTGGAAAAAAAATTAAAAGTTATTGAAGAAAGGAAAAAGAAGTTAGAGGAGGAGATTGAGGAAAAT